>CAYFQZ010000199.1:0-1562 GCA_964345305.1 uncultured Ignavibacteria bacterium
GCGGAGGAGATTCCGCGTATTCCGCTCTTCCGCCCCTCCGATCTGGTGGTTGTGGAGTGGGAATCATGAGGTCACTTAAAGGAGAGGAAGCAATGGCTATATCAAACCCAGTTGATGCATTACGACATTTGGGACAACTCTACGAGCGCGGATTTCGTGACGCAATTACCGACGCAGCGTTGCTCCGGGTTGCTTCAAGTCAGGCGGCCCGTGACGAAGTGATGCTGCGCGACCTGGAACGCGACCTGAGTGAGTTGGAGCAACAATACGAGATGTCTTCAGAAGAGTGCTTCCAGCGTTGGCAGGCTGGCGAGATGGCTGACACCGCTGACTTTATGGACTGGAACGCGCTGTATCAGATAGCACGTGAGGTCCGCGAGCGACTTGATCTCTTGCGGGGTGAGACGGAAGCGGTATGACCACTGACGAGCATCTGGCAGCCATTCGCCTCGCTCTCAAGGCACCAAGATGATATCCCCACGATGGAGGGGAAAGGCAGGCGTCATCCCACAGGTTCCCCGTCTTCAAGGGTGTAGATGTCTTCACGAGGATCGGCCAAAAAGGCAAAGCTGGGACTGCGCTCTGCCAGAAGGGCTATTGCCCAGGCAGACAGATCATCGTCCGAAGCAGCTTTGCTTTCGGGCAAGAGAAGCAGTCTGACATTCTCCACCCTCAAGCTGGAGACTCCACAGGCAACGCGAAATGGCCCATGAGAGGGATGACCTGCCCCTCGCCTTTGGTGCGTTCCTCAAAGTTGAGCACGGTGAAGCCCAACACTTCATTCGTCTGGGGATCCAAACGAACGTATATCTCGTCGGCGATTTCCTGCAAGACAGAGTCCCTGGGCTCCCCTAGCAAGATGTTCAGTTCGTCACTGGGCTTATAATAGAGTATTCTTACCTCTTTTTCCATTCCAACGTCCCCCCTTTGCTCAAGCTTTTGACGGGGTAAGCGCTCTGCACGTAGCCTTTAGTAGAGTGAGCCTTTCGATGCACGGCAACCATGATGTAGCGGCAGTTCAGACGGGGATCAAGGTATTCCCTGAAGTACAAATGCGATTTGGGGCTGGATTTGCTGGTATAGATGTAGTCAGGAGCGGTGAGCGTCTGCCGAACTGTGTTCAACAGCGCTCTCATCTCGGTGTGGACAACGCAGATATGCCTCTTCCAACACTCTCGGGTCAGAACGATAGAATTGCACTGGGGATCTGTGACCTTGAACATGACAATGCTTCCAACACAGCCGTGGCCAAGTCAGTATAGCACGCTCTCCCAAACAAGTCAAACTGTAGACCTTCCTAAATTGTCAAATGAGATTGAGTGAAAAACGATACAAGCCATAAAACCCAGGAGGTGCGAAGATGGCCAAACTGAGAGTGACCATCATTGACGAAGTGAGGGACCGCTGTTTGAAGGTGGACCTGCCCGACGACGCAGCAATGGAAAAGCTGCTGCCGGCGCTGGCCAAAAAGCTGGGCCTTCCTCCGGCGGCCTACCAGTTGACCCACGAGGCCACAGGGCGGGCCTTGGGCGGAGACCAGACCCTGGCCTCATTTGGGGTGG
>CAYFQZ010000200.1:0-2906 GCA_964345305.1 uncultured Ignavibacteria bacterium
TCTCTCTAATTATGACGAATTGTGGGCCAAAAGGCGAGCGTTTTTTCATCCTCTTTGCTGAGCAACTGTGGGACGCACCTGTTCCAGCGGGTGGCGACAAATATGTAGGCGGGGGGAAAAGATGCTTTTGTGCCGATTAATGCCCAGCGACGGCTTAACTGGACAATGTGATACAGGATGAACGCGCTCCTTCGTCCTGGCCAGGGTTTCGTCAGGACGACACAAAGGTCGGCAGATTCAGCGACTCGTGTTATGGCAAGCAGGGACAATCCACAAACCGGTTTCAACCCGCGTCGAATACTCTGCAGTTAACCAGGTATGGAGAATCGAATGAAGTCATCTCTCCGGCTTTCTTGCCGGGAGCAGGAAGCAATCTTGCGGAGAGGGGTTTGTTGAGCGTTATGGCCAAGGTCGCCACTTCGAGTAATATCCCTTCGATCTTGTCCACCGTTATATCGCCCGGAAGCGGAACCACATCCAGCCCGCAACCGCATACCGCAGAATACAAAAGCAGATTGGCTAGATTGAACGTTCGTTCACCTGCCCTCTGGGCCAGCCCGAAATCTTCGCACACCGGAAGCATCAGACCCGAATAGCCGCAGGTCTTCACAGACAGATTCTTGAGGACGCCAGTGATCACCGACGAGATGGCAAGCGTGCCCGGATCGCCGAATTTGCCAGGGAGCATCTTCTCGTAGGCGAAGGCGATGCTTTCCTCTTTCTGGAGTGAGGGAGCCAGCGATGCGTCAATCCCTTTGAAGCGCACTGTGAACTCTATCGAAACCCGCTGGGCGACATCCTGAATTTTCTTCAGTTCCTGCTCCACCGTAGATTTCAACTCCTGTTCTGCCTCAAAAAGATTCCCGGACTTCGAAAACGCCCTGACCAGCAGATCGCTGCACTCCAATCCAATAGAGAAAGAGGTCTCGCCTTCATGGTATGCGGCCGGAAAGAACGGAATCCCGGGCTTGCAGTTGGCCCAGGCACAGAACCTGAAGTTGCCCTCCCCGTTCTCGGTCTCTTCGGATATGCGTTTGATCACCTCTGCCGAACACTTCGCATTCTCGTAGTTTACTCCGCTCTCAAAGTCGCCGATCTTACCCGAGCAGGAGATGACAGAAGTGTTCCTGACGATCTGTGAGCAAAGCCGAATCCGCTCCGGGTTACCAGCATAGCCGATATTGAAAAAACTCACCCCCAGATCCCGACATCTCTCTTCGATCTTTCTGACGTCACCCAGGATCTCCTCGGATGATAGAGCCGGCAGATATTCCTCCCAGGGGTTCGTGGCTATCCTGGTGGTTTGAACCTCGTACCCTTGCTTCTCAAAAAGGGCTTTGGCATTCCGGTTGAATTCGGCCGCCGGCGCGATCTTCTCCAAATCCGCCAGGGACTTGAGCGAGATGCCGGTGGTGATGGTTCTGATCTTCATGGCAACCCCAAGACAAGATCAACACATGACCCTTGCGAGAAACCCGAACTCGCGATCGAGTATATGTAATGATCTTGGGGTTGCAAGTCAAGGACTAAAGGAGCTGGTGGGTTGGCGTAAGCAAGATTGGCGAAAAGAGGGGAGCTGGGGCGGCACTGACCCCTTCCTTTCCCCCTTTCCACTGCACGGAGAGTGGGACCAAGAGATAGAAGAGGTGGACATCACTGCGGCTTCGTGTTCGAATTCTCCCGTTTGTGCTTTTCCATCGTCTTGTTGGCAATCGCATAGTAGATGACCAGTGCCAGGCCGCCAAAGATGAGCATGAACCCGAGGGTCAGTTCTCTCTGAGCATCGTATGGCACTATCTGTCCGATGAAGATGGCGATCCCGACACCAATGGCAACCATGCCCCATTTCAGCGCCGGAAGAATCTGGCTCTTGGGCTTGTCAAGGTAGAGGTACTTGATGTTTTCATCCAGCATTTCCTTATCGATCAGCTTCTTCCTGGTGGAAGTGTCCAGCATGATCTTGATAACGTACGCTAGGGCCCCGAAGAAGACAATCAGTGGCACTGCTTCCCATACGCTCTCCATGACTTCCTCCTTTCCATCATGTCTTTTCCTTCATCTCACTCTCTGACGCATCAGACAGGCGATATCCGAGAATGTTGCACCACGCGGCCAAGAAAGTGTGCAACATTCCCTTTGCGCTGGCTGTCTAAAGATTGTGGATGCAGAAACAATGGACAGCGAGTTTCTGGTTAAAAAGACGCTGGCCAGCAATAAGAAGGCCTTTGAGTCGATAATCAAGCGGCATCAAAGGCTGGTCAGCCACATTGTCTTCCGGATGATCCATAACCCGGCGGATCAGGAGGATGTTTGTCAGGACGTTTTCTTGAAGGTATATGAAAACCTGGGAGGCTTCAAATTCGAATCCAAGCTTTCCACCTGGATCGCCAGGATCGCCTACAACACCTGCTTGAATTACCTGGAGAAAAAAAGGGTTCCGCTTTTTGATGATCTGACCCCGGAAGAGCGATCTTTGGAAACGGTCCCGGGAAATAGTGGTAATCCGGCTGAGTCGGTTGAGGGAAAAGAGGTCTCTGCCTTGCTGCGGTCTGAGATCGATAAGATGCCGGTTCACTACCGAACCATACTGACGCTCTACCACTTGGATCAAATGAGCTACAAGGAGATTGGCGAGACCATGGAGCTGCCGGAAGGCACGGTCAAAAGCTATCTTTTCAGAGCTAGAAAGCTCCTGAGGGTGAGATTGATGACGAAATATCAACCGGAGGATCTATGCAACTCAAGCACCTGACTGAGGAGGAAATCCAGGATTATCTGGACGGCAATCTGTCCGGCGAAATCGCTCTATCGATTAGTAGGCATCTGGAGGTCTGCCAGCATTGCCGGGAAGCTTTGAAGCAGTACCAGAGCGTTTATGTCGGTCTGGAAGATGACAGGGGCTTTGA
>CAYFQZ010000201.1:0-12638 GCA_964345305.1 uncultured Ignavibacteria bacterium
TGAGCAGATAGACCGCGTCGCCGAGGTCTATGGCACCATCGTGGTTGGCATCACCGGTCAGATAAGGCAACACGGTGATCTGTCCGCCGTAGAAGGTAGGCAGAATTGCGGCATGATCCTCCGTCACCAGCATGGACTCGCTCCCATTCACCCAGGATACCAGGCTAAAGGTCGCAGTTCCAGGTGACAGGCCAACGAAATTCGGGGAAAACAGCGCCCCTCTTCCGGGAGGCAGAGAATTCTCCACATCAAATGAGTAGAATTGAAAGGTATCGGGATTGACTCCATCAGCGCGCTGCTTGAACAATCTCAGATCTAACGACCCCACCAAACGATCGGACCAGTTGGGCTCGGTCTCATCCCACTGGATCACAGCGCTTCCGTCGATCACCAGAGAGAGTGCCAACCCGGTTACGGCCTCATCGTTGAGAACCGCTATGCAGATCGGTGAGGGAATACCAACTATCACAGTCACCGGCTCCACCAACACGCTATCAGGCAATCCCGGATCGTCGTATACTGGAGCATTGACCGTTCCACAGGTGCAGGGCGGCGGTCCTGTGTCATAGACATCATGACACAAACGAATCAAGTCGCGCATGTCCAGTCTGCGGTCACAATTCGAATCGAAGCGTCCCGCCCGTTCGCGAATAGGATAGTCCCGCCAGCGAGAATCATATAAGTACATCTTGTGGTGTGTGATAATGTCACCTAGATTCACTACGCCATCCTCGTCGACGTCTCCAGTTAAATAGTTGCAGGCAACATCGATCAAACCGGATGAGAATTGGGGAGTGAAACTCCCCTTGCCCGTGTCGGTCAGCGACAAGCCTCCTTGTGGCGAATCGGAAAGTGAGTCGACCAAAACCTCACCTCCAAAATGCAAGGTGAACCACAGGTCGCACAGCTTGCCGGTGCCAATTGGCAAGTTGTCCCCCGAGGAGACGCAGAATGACAGAAGCAGGGAATCAACGGTGAAGATATCTGTCCCGAAGACGTAAGCCTCCCGATCATCCAGAACCGCCGCATCCGCCAGACGGGAGTCAACATATGAAATCGAATCGAATCTCAGCCAGCCGGAGTATCCATCCAGCAGGAGAGGGATTACCACGGAGGAAAGCTCTTCGTCGTTATATAAGGATACCGGTATGGCGGCGGTGCCAAATGAATCTACCTCCGTACTGTAGATCTGCCCAGCCACTTCTGCCAATCTTACCGTGTCGGCCACATCCGGATCCTGGGCCAAGGAATCTCCGAACCAGAAAAGGATGAGTGCCAACAGAAGCACAAATCGTATTGTGTTCTTCCCTTTCATGGCAATTCCTTTCTTTTAACAGCTAATACTGCTACGTTGCTATGTTCAATTAGGCACTCCAAAGGCGATTGACGGCTCACTCCATAGTGTCTTTCCCCTGTAGCGGCAGTAAGCCGCACGCAGAAGGCAGATGACACCTGCCCTCCGGCAATTTCTATAAGAACTTTGTCTTTCAAATCTAATATACTCGCCTACCCCCTCCTGTCAAGGATTATCTTGACTAAGCAGGTAAGAACAAACAAGATAATCTCCTGATTCGGCCCGACTGAAGGTAGACACGCTCTTGCGGCGCTAGCAGGTAGGTGGCGGGCCGCCCTTAAACAGATAGTTCAAGAGATAAACCACGTCGCTCAAATCGACCACTTGGTCACAGTTGACGTCTCCGATCCACAGCGGATCGGGAGCGGCCCCCTCCCTGAATAGATAATTCAACACGTACACTGCATCCCCTATATCAAGTATCCCGTCGCCGTTGGCGTCTCCAATCGAGGGGAAGCCAAGCGCAAAGTCGAAGAGCTTGTTGGTAATCAAGCCTGTGCCGGTGTGGGATCCACCGTTGGTCAGAACCACCACGACTGAGTTTTCATCGGGACAATAGCTGGCCAGAGTACTGACTCCCGCATCGCCGCCCCCATGTCTCCATACCCATCTGCCGCCGCTGTAATTGTAGAACCAGACCAGTCCCTGGCTGGAGTTGATCGACGGATACTGAATCGTGGTCATCTCCTCAACCGTGGTGCTGTCGAGGATTCTGGTGCTGTCGATTCGACCCTTGTTTCCGAATGCGATGAGATGCCGGGCCAGTTCGACGCTGCTGGTTCTCAACTGCCCGGCAGGATAGTCTGCGTATCCATAATACCCCTCGGGGGTGTAATCCGTCCCATTCCAGGTGTAGGGCATGGCAACGTCATTGGTGTCCAGGTCCGCCAGAAACCAGGAGGTCTGGTGCATGCCCAATGGCGCAAAGAGCGAATCACTGCAATACTGATCGAAGGGGATGCCGCTTATGGTTTCCACCAAGTGGCCGATGAGGGCGAAGGCCTCGTTACAGTACGACCAACGCGTACCGGGAACCCAGTTGTAGAAGTTGCCGCTGACACTGTAGTATATGCCGCCAGGAGTGAAGTACTCCTCGACATATTCGCCCAGCGGTATGGGGGAGTCACCATAGACGTACACCGAGTACATAACGGCCCAATTGTCTTTCAGGCCCGCGGTATGGGTCAGTAGCATTCGAAACGTGATGGTGGAAGCGGGGAAATAGGCGTGAGTGATGGTGAAGGGCAGGTAGTCGTTGATATCGTCGTCCAAATCGAACAAGCCCGCCTCCCAGAGCTGCAAAAGCGCAGCCCCGGTGAAGGTCTTCGAGATGGACGCCAGCATGAACAGCGTGGTGTCCGCAACGGGAACGTCCTGCTCGATGATGGCATAGCCGTACGAGCCGGTCCAGACGATGCGGCCCTGCTTGGCCACACAGGCGGCTACGCCGGGAATGTGATAGGTGCTCATGGTGTTGAGGATGTACGAATTCACTTCGGCGGAATCGGGATAGTCGATGTCTCTCCGGATTTCAATCAACGGCTCATTGGTGTGCGGAAAATGCCTCTGCCCAATCGAGCCTTTGAAGGGCGTGATGTCCGCGTCGTTCGATCTAACCGACTGGAGCGAACACAAGATTAGTGTGGAAAAGAAAACTGCAAGCAAAGAACGCATGGCAGACCTCCTGGCTTGAAGATTAAACCAACCAGCGGCGTCTTACTTGAGTTTCCTCCGGTGAAGATTCCTACCCCATTGCTAAGATAATCGATTTCTTCACATTGGCAAGAACAATCTGCGCGAGGCACAATGATGGCGAGTGCTTGCACATGCCTGTTGTGTGACCCGAGCGTCCGGTCACTGGCGTGTGTGACTGGAGGCGGGATGAATTCCCGCCTCTATGACGTTCTGTAGGGGTCGCACGGACGTGCCCCCTGCAGGCCTGTAGGGCGTCTGGGCATTCATGCGAGCCGCCCGTTACGCGGGCTGCCGGGATTACATCCGCGTGGACTTGTTCGGGAGACAATCCTGAGCACATCTCAAGGCGAGATGACGAAGACCCGTCCGGGAATTCCCGCCTCCATGAGAGAATGTCCCTCATCTCGTCATGGGTCAGGGCATTCAGCCCTGACCTCAGGTGAAATCGTTCATCGTCGCCATGAGCTCTGGCAGGCGGCAATCAGCCAGCGACTAGCAGGCAGGCGGATCTCCACCCCTGAAAAGATAGTTGAGCAGGTAGATGGCATCGCCGAGCTCAACCTTCCCGTCGCAGTTGGCATCCCCGGCTTCCAAGGGCCTGGGCGGATCGTCGTTCCTGAACAAGTAGTTCAGCAGATAGACCACGTCTCCCAGGTCTATCATCCCATCTGCGTTGGCGTCACCAGTGCTGTAGCGGATACCTTCAGCTTCATTGGAAGGGTCACTCACGTTTCCTGAGAAATCAGTTGCGCAGACAAGATAGTAGCAGGTCCTTGCCAACTCGGCGGTCGAATCGAGGAAGACGCTGTCTATGGCGTAGCCCACTCTGTTACCCGGATCCGGCGTGAATCCTGAAAGCGTATCCCGATAGACGGTATAGTAGTCGAAATCAGGGGCTTCGGTTGGATTCCATGACAACTTTGTCACAGCCGGCTCGTGCGATGCGACAAGTCCTACAGGAGGAGAGGGCGACAGGTTGTCCAGCGAATATCCGGAATCCACCGGTGAATCGAAGTACAAGGTTGGATTGTCGGTTCCGGCCCTGACGAAGAAGACCGACCAGTACATCCCTTCGGTTATGGAGGAGTCCTTCAGCGTGGGGACCACCGCCGAATACAGTGTCTCGCCGTAGGCGGGGTACGTCGCCACCATATTCCAGTTGCCCGGAGGGTAGTCTTTTGAAGATAAGATGTTCAATCCTAGGCCGGTCGAACCAAAAAGTAAAGAGTCTGATCTTCGGAATATGGTGAAGTGCGTGACCAGTGGATCGTTTCCGGGAAAGCTCGACCAGCAGATCTCGACCTGCCTGCCCTGATCATTGCCCACATCCGAGACGTTGTCTATCCGGATATTGTAGGCGTCGCAGGTGATCGCAACGGACGCCGAATCCAAGACTGAAGGGTCTGCCTGGGAGATGGCGGTTACAAAGACTCTGTTGGTCGTGCCGAGGGGCACATCCGGGATACAGACCGTGAAAGAGACCGAATCCACTTCGCCGGGATCAAGAGTGACTTCATAATAAACCGGGTCGATGCTCCAACCCAAGGAATCAATGACGTTGACATCGTAGACATCCAGGATCTCGCCCGTGTTTTCGATATAGAACTTGACCACAGCTTCCGCTCTGGGAGCCCCGGACACGTCGTCTCCGGGCGTGATGACAACCTGCCGGAAGTAGGAGTTGAGCAGAACCGAGACGTTGTCGGTACCCCAATTTGCTACCGCTAGGTCCAGGTCACCATCGCCGTCGAGATCAGCAGAGAAAACCGAGCGAGGAGAGGCGCCGGCCGCATAGACGGAATGAGGTGCAAAGGTGCCATCCCCATCGTTCAGCAGAACCGAGACATTGTCGTTGCCGTAATTTGCAACTGCCAAATCCAGATCCCCATCGCCATCAAGATCGGCAGAAAAGACCGAGTAGGGATAGCTGCCCACCGGGTACGTAGAATGGGGATCAAAGGTGCCGTCCCCGTTGTTCGGCAGAACCGAAACACTGGCGGCACCCTCGTTTGTAACAGCCAAGTCCAGGTCCCCATCGCCGTCAAGATCGGCAGAAAAAACTGAGCAGGGATAGCTACCCGCTGTATAGACGGAGTCTGGGGCAAAGGTGCCATCCCCGTTGTTTAGCAGAACCGACACGTTGTTGGTACCGTAGTTTGCAGACGCCAGGTCCAGATCTCCATCGCCGTCAAGATCGGCAGAAAAGATCGACGTGGGAATGGCATCCACCGCATAGACCGAATGCGGGGCAAAGGTGCCGTCCCCGCTGTTTAGCAGAACCGAAACATTGTGGTCAGAAGAGTTCGCAGACGCCAGGTCCAGGTCACCGTCACCGTCAAGATCAGCTGAAAAGACCGAGGCAGGATAGCTGCCGACCGGATAGACCGAGTGGGGGGCAAAGGTGCCATTCCCCTGGTTCAGCAGAACCGAGACATTGTCGGAATAGTAATTTGCCACAGCCAGGTCCGGGTCGCCATCGCCATCCAGGTCAGCGGAGAAAACCGAGCGGGGATACATACCGACCGGATAGACAGAATGCGACGCGAAAGTGCCGTCCCCCTGGTTCAGCAGAACAGAGACATTGTCGTCATAGAAGTTTGCGGTTGCCAAGTCAAGGTCACCATCGCCATCGAGGTCAGCCGAAAAGACCGAGACAGGTTCGGTACCCACCGGATAGACGGATTGAGAGGGGAAGGCCCCTGAGCCGTCGTAGACGGACAAAGTGAAAGACCAGGCGTAGCTGCTGTCCAAAGGGGCTCCGCCCGAGGATTCTATCCCTGTGGTAAGCACTACGGTAACCACTTCCCCTTCGCCAAAATCGTCCAGGGGATCGAAGGTGGCGGTTCTGGTCGGGCTGTCATAGCTTATGGTGCCAGGATGGAGCCCGGTCGATCTTGCATTCACCACAAAAGTGGAGTCGTTTATGGTTGTCTCATCCATATCCACATCGAAGGTCACCGATATGTTGATGGAGACCGGCACGTTCAGCTGGTTCTGGACCGGAGACGTAGACACGATATGGGGAGCCTGGGCCAGTGCCGGCGTTGCCCAGAAGGCGTAGCTCGATAGGCTCACCATTATAAACATTAAAGTTTTCTTGTGCATCACGCACCTCTGTGGAAGGGTTCATGGCATGGCATTAAGGACAACTTCCGGTTCTAATGCCGTCGATCTAAGGTTCAATGCGCACTGGTCAGGTCTCGAAGATTGTGTCGGACCGCCAATACTGCTGCAGGAAATTGGCTGCTACCTTATTGACCTGGGAATGGCTTCTATGAGTATAATAAAACACATGCCCAGAATGTCAAGAGGAATCTTGGTTCGCCACAGGAGGGATGGCCGCGGAAAAGGAGGCGGCCGAGTGGCCTGCTCTGGACAGATGCCGACTCCTGACTCAAGCTCAAACCGCAGGGTTGCAAGCGCCAGCAGGCCCACGCAGATGACCTTGCCCATCTTGGCCTCCTCTTCCGAGGGCGCGAAGACGTAGTTGCTCGATTCACGGTTCGACAGGATCACCATCCTGAGCGAAGTCGAAGGATCGAGCCAAAGAGTCGCCCAATGAGTTCGGCAACTACGACCCCGATCCCGACCGGCAGAGACGATTGGCTGGATACCTGTCTTACGTTTCCCTGAGGGGCGGAATGGCCTTGCCCATCTTGGTGTCCTCTTCGGAGGAGAAGAAGCTATAGTAGAGAATGCTGGAGAGCACGTACAGCCCTACGGTGATGAGAAGAGGAGGAGTAAAGGCGTAGGCTTCTATCAGCTTTCCGCCCAAATTGGCGCTGATGGCCCAGGAACCGGTCCAGGAGAGCATCAGAAGGGCGTTGGTGAGCGCCTGTTCTTTCTCCTTCACCTTCTCCATGGCGAAGTTGGTGGAGATCGGTTGGCCCATGTTCATAAGCGAGGCGCGGAACACGAAGGACGCCACCGCCGCAGGCAGGTAATATGTGAAGGCCAGAACCAGCATGAAGGGGATGGAGGCCAGCTGGGTAAATACTACGGTTTTGATCATCCCGAATCTTTTGGAAAGGACCGGGCCGCTCAAGATTCCTCCCAGCATGGAGACCTGCTGAATGGCAAAGTAGGTCCCGATGGTACCAGTGGGAACACCGAACCTGTCCCGAAAGTACAGGTTCAAGAAGGGAATCACAAATCCCGCGCCCAGGCCCACGACGAAGAATGGAAAGCAGAGTCTGAAAAGCAAAGCTCCCCTTTCAGCAAAGAACTTCCTGTTCCAGATTGGTCCGCTCCTGGAAGGGTCGTGAGGTCTCTTTGCCTGCTTTATCATCAGAAACGGAACCACGGACATAACGCCCAGGCCGACCGATACGTAGAGAGCATATCGGAAAGCCAAAGCTCCGGAGACGCCCAGAGTGGAAAACAGCCCCGGAAGCTGTCCCCCTCCCAGGCTGCCAACGATTCCTGCGATCAGATAGACGCCGAAGTGCAGGCTGAAAAGATGGGTTCTCTCCTTGGGAGTGCTGTTCTGCATCATGAAGGGAGCTGCGGCCACTCGCGCCACGGTGGCGCTCATTCCCAGAAGCAGGCTGGCCGCAAGCAGTTGAGTGCGAACTACCAGCGTCGCCTGCAGCAGGTAGAAAAACCCAGCCAGGATGGCAGAGAAGATCAGAATCTTTCTGATGGACACTCTGGGGATTATCATGGCGGCAGGAACCGAGACTAAGGCCATGCCCCAAGCGGTGAAAGACAGAATCTGTCCTATCAGATCCTCGGCGAAGCCGAGTTCCTTGAAATACAGGTTCAGAAGAACCCAGAAGACGGCCCAGTTGATGCCCCCGAAGAATATCCCGATCAGAAACAGGCGGGCATTCTTGGATAAGAGCTCGAGATGCCCCCAATAG
Source organism: uncultured Ignavibacteria bacterium (assembly GCA_964345305.1). Classification (GTDB taxonomy): domain Bacteria; phylum Zixibacteria; class MSB-5A5; order MSB-5A5; family SM1-73; genus SM23-73-3. Next base: position 7,912 of record CAYFQZ010000201.1, read on the forward strand.
TCGGTAATGACATCGAAGATTCTTCGCATAAGAGTTGTCCGCGAACGATTGCTGGTCACGGCTTATATACTTGGGCGGCACTCAAAGAGTTCCACGGAAAGAGGCAAGAGCGAATCTTGGCGTCGGTCCAAACCTGAGTCATCTCCCGGCTCCTTCATTCCGCGGTCCTCAGAACTCTAAAATACGGCAGCCGCACGCTCGTGTCAAGCTCGGACAGCGCTGATGAGGCGTTGTTGGAGGCAAGCAGTCGTCCGATCGCAGATTCCCAGCCCGGCAAAAGGCTTGACAATGGGTGAAGCCGGAGGTAGCTTGGTATCCGCAGAAGGGGTCAATGGAGCCAGAGCCAGACTCAGAGCTTAGTCTTTTGACGACAACCTGCTCTTGCGGGTCGTCAGCAGGAGAACCGCGGATGAAGATAGCCATAGTATACAATCGCAGCAGCGACAAAGTGATCAATCTGTTCGGCCTCCCGAACAAGGAGACCATTGGACTCCAGACGATAAGGCGGATCACCGAGAGCTTGAGAAAGGGCGGACATGCGGTGAGAACCTTTGAAGGAGATAAGGATTTGGTCGACCGTCTGGAAGAATTCATGCCCAGGGTAGTGAAAGGCGAACGGCCGGGAATGGTCTTCAACATCTCCTACGGGATACAGGGGCAGGCCCGCTACACGCACGTCCCCAGTATCCTGGAGATGGTCGGCATTCCGTACGTGGGGTCTGGACCGATGGCTCACTCGCTGGCCTTAGACAAGGTGGTGGCAAAGATGATCTTTCGGCAACAAGGCATCCCCACGCCAGATTTTGCAGTGTTGGACGCGCCGGGATTCAAGCTGCCCGACCTGTCGTTTCCGCTGATCGTCAAGCCCAAGAACGAGGCGGTGTCTTTCGGGCTGAAGATAGTAAACGACGAGAGAGAGCTGCGAGATGCTGCGGACTTCATATTTCAGGGTTACCACCAGTCGGTGCTGGCAGAGCAGTATATCCCGGGACGAGAGATCAACGTGGGACTTCTGGGTAACAACCCGCCGGAAGCGCTTCCTCCGGTGGAGTTGTCGTTCGGCTCCAGTGGCCCTCCCATCTACACTTACGAGGATAAGACTCACACCTCCGGACGAGAGGTCAGCATCACGTGTCCTGCTCCATTAGAGGGGAATCTGGTTGCCAAGGCCCAGGAGTTGGCGCGTTCGGCCTTTGAGGCGCTGGGTTGTCGGGACGTGGCGCGCGTCGATATGCGTCTGGATGACCGAGGCAATCTCTATGTGCTCGAAGTAAACAGTCTGCCCAGCCTGGGGCAGCATGGTTCCTATCCTCTTGCCGCCGAGAAGGCGGGACTGGACTTCTCGGCGCTGGTCTGTCGGCTGGTAGAGGTGGCCTCGGCTAGGTATTTCGGCACCCCTTCACCTCCCCAGATATCTGTGGGGAAGGCGGATTTAGGACAACAGATATTCTCCTATCTGATCGAACGCCGCGATCGCATGGAGAAGCGGCTTGGAGAGTGGACCTCCCTCTCCAGCCGAACCTCCGATCCGAGCGGCATGCAGGAGGCACGCAAGAGGGTGGAAGAGTTGATGACCGAACTCGGGCTTCAGCCCGTAAGAGAACTCTCGGATGAAAGGTCAGTCTGGACCTGGGAAACTAAAAGTCAGCTTGCCGGAGGAACCCTCTTGATTGTCCATCTTGACGTGCCTCTGGATCAGCACTCGCCGGCCCACGGCTTCAGGCGAGAGCCCGAATGGCTATACGGTGAAGGAATAGGTGTATCCCGGGGACCTATGGTCAGCCTCGAGTTCACGCTCAGGGCCTTGAGAAGCACACGTAGACTCCGCCACATACCGCTGGGGGTTCTTTTCTACACAGACGAGGGCCGTGAATGCAGGTACAGCCGGGAGACGATAAAGAAGGCTGCCGCCGAAGCGAAACAGGTGCTGACTCTGCGACCGGGGAATCCAGAGAATCGCGTGATAACCCAACGGCGTGGATGGAGAAAGTATCGGCTGACCGTGGAGGACATCCCCCGTCGCCTGGGGAAGGTCTATGGAAGAGGTGGTGCCTTGAGATGGGCCTATTGCAAGCTGGACGAGATGGCAAGACTCACTTCCAAGAATGATATGATCGCAGTGGGCGTGTCCGACCTGAAGACCGAAGCTTTTCCCCGGCTTCTTCCCCATAGGGTCACCGCCACCGTGCTGGTCAGCTACCTGGACATCAAAAAGGCGGATGAGGCGGCACAGAGCATTCGGAACATCCTTTTCACAGAAGGGTGTCGCTGGAACCTGGAGCTTATCTCCGATCGTCCGCCCATGAAGAAGCGAAGGGTGAATGATCGACTGATCCGTTCGCTCAAGGATGTCGCCCAGGAGTGGGACATACCGTTTGTCGCCGAATCGTCTTTGTATCCTTCCGCGGCAGGACTGATATCGGGTTCGACAAGCGCGATCTGCGGCATGGGGCCAGTCGCGCGGGATATCGATACGCCTCAGGAATCGGTCCAGAGAATAAGCCTTCTTCAGCGAACGCTCTTGCTCGCTCAATTCCTTGCAAAGCAGGTTAAGAGGAAGAGCCCGTGACCGCGAGAGACGAACAAGAGCTGGATTGGGAGCTGTTGGAGCTGACCAGCCCCAAAATCCGCAAGCCACAGCGTTTGTCAGTCTCCCGTTACGGGATGGTTTCCTCCCAGCACTATCTGGCCACAGAGGCGGGAGTAGAGATGCTGGCCCGAGGCGGCAACGCCACAGATGCGGCGGTTGCGACGGCGCTGGCCCTGGGAGTATGCGAGCCTAGCGCTTCAGGGCTGGGGGGTCAGACCATGATGCTGATACACCTGGCTCGTACACGGAAGACTATTGCACTTGACGGATCGTCCCGCGCCCCCCATCGGGCCATTCCCGACTCCCTATCGAAACCGGAGCGTCGCCGCGGCTACAGGGCATGCACGGTCCCCACCACCCCTCGAACTTTAGCTTATGCACTGAAGCGTTACGGCTCCTTAAGGTGGAGCGAAGCCATCGGGCCGGCCATCCGCCTGGCGGAAGAGGGATACGAGATAACCCAGCTACAACGAGCACTGACCACAAGTCAGCTCAGGCATCTCTTGGAGGGAACTGCAGGCAGATTTTTCCTGAAGAAGGGAACGAAGCTCTACCGGGTGGGACAGCGCTTTCGACAGCCGGTTCTCGCAGACACTTTGAGGCGGCTTGCGAAAAAGGGCGCGAAGGACTTTTATACCGGCGGAATCGCCGAGCTAATCGATCAAGACATGGTCCGCAACGAGGGTTTGATCCGCAAGGACGATCTAGCTCAGGTTCACCCGCCCATCGAGCGGCGGCCGGTAGCTTGCTGGTTCGAAGGTTTGAGGGTTATGACCTTTCCACCGCCTGGAGCGGGACGCACCCTCATCGAAATGCTCAACATCCTCAGCCATCTTCCCCGGAGGTATCGGAATCCCGACAGGCCAGAGGCAGCACTCATGCTGGCTCGGGTGATGCAGCAGGCCTATCGGGATCGGCGCGACCGGCCGTTTGATCCCACCTATTACGCCCAGATTTCCAGCAAGAAGATGCTCAGCACCGAATACGCCAGCAGGATCGCTCGGCGTATCCGCACGCAGGGCGAGACCACTCACGTGTCGGTCATGGATCGTCTGGGGAACGCCGTGGGGTTGACCCAGTCCATCGAGCGCGTATACGGATCGTGTTGCGCAACCGGGGAGTTGGGTTTTCTTTATAACAACTATCTTATGGCCTTCGAGCACGAAGACATCTCCCATCCATATTACCTTCGCCCCAACGCCGTACCCTGGGCCAGCGTCGCTCCCACCATCGTTTTCCGCGGTCGCAAGCCCTGGCTGGTCATCGGCTCTCCCGGCAGCGAGAGGATTACCGCCTCCATCTTCCAGGTCCTTCTTCGACTGCACAGGCAGACTCCGCTTCAGGCAGTAGACGCCCCACGTTTGTACTGCAATCTGAAAGGACAGGTATCTGTCGAGGCTTCCCGAATGTCGGACGACATTCCCATCCTTCTGGAGAAAAACGGGTTCACCGTCGATGTACGGGACCCTTATTCCTTCTACTTGGGCTGCGTGCAGCTGGTTATGTGCGAAGGAGACTCCTACGTGGGGGTCGCGGATCCTCGCCGCGACGGTGCGGCGGGAGGACCCCGGTTGTGACCCTCCCTTTGTTGATATCGGTACCGCACGGAGGACCAAAGATTCCCCCCGAAGTCGAATCGATCTGTGTACTTACCCAGGAGCAGATCGTCGAAGATGGCGATGAGGGTGCGGGTGAGATCTACTCAATCGAAGACGAAGTGGCGGCCTTCGTGACCACCGGTGTGGCCAGAGCATTTGTGGATGTAAATCGTGCGGAAGATGACCGCCGAGCCGACGGGGTGGTGAAGACTCACACCATCTGGGAGATTCCGATTTACAGTCAAGCCCTGGCAGAAGACCTAGTGGAAACGCTCCTGCGCAAGTACTACCGACCCTATCACCGGGATCTGAGCCGACTCGCTGAGAAGGTGAGAATGGGCTTCGATTGTCACACCATGGCTGAGGTAGGCCCGCCTATCGGCCCTGGTGCAGGAGAAAAGCGTCCTCTGATCTGCCTGAGCAACGCCGAGAGAAGCTGTCCAGATGCGTGGTTCACAGCATTTGCAGAATGCCTGGAACGATCATTTGAAGCCGAGGTTTCCTTCAATTCTCCGTTCAAGGGAGGGTATATCGTACGG
>CAYFQZ010000202.1:0-20889 GCA_964345305.1 uncultured Ignavibacteria bacterium
AGATGCCTCCCCCGTACTCTGCGGTGAAATACAGAGGCAAGAAGCTCTACCAGTACGCCAGGGCCCAGGAGAAGGTGGAGGTAAAAAGAAGAAAGGTGGAGATAGAGGAGATCCAGATAGAAAAGATAGACCTGCCGCACGTAAGGATAAGGGTCAGCTGCTCCAAGGGCACCTACGTCAGAAGCTTAGCTTCCGACGTCGGCGGAAAGTTGGGGTGCGGTGCCCATCTTTCCGGCTTGCGCCGCAGCGCGGTCGGCCCTTTTAGTCTGCGAGACGCGCTCGATTTAGAACAGATAGAGACCATGCACCGTAATGGAGGCCTGTGGAAGTCGCTGATACCCATAGAGAGGGCCCTGTCTCATCTTCCTTCGGTGACGGTGAAAAGGGATTCGGTCCATAGAGTTCGGCAGGGTGTCCCCCTGGCTCCCGTCTCGGTGGCATCGACTGAGGGAGACTTTGCAGCGGATGAGTCGATCTCCATAAGAGATGAGGACGGAAACGTGGTTGCCGTGGGAAAGGCATTAGGCAGCGCAAAGGACTTTGGAAATCCGCAATACAGGGGCAGACTTTTTCGATACCTGCGGGTCATGTAAACGTATTTAGAGCCAACGTCATGCACGTCTGTTTCGATATCAGAAAGGTCGGCTACCGGGCCTTTGAGCGGCCGGTGGTCACACTGGGGACGTTTGACGGAGTGCATCTGGGCCATCAGGCCATCATCAGGAGCCTGATGGAGAAGTCCAGACAAAGAAAGAGGAAGGCCGTGGTGGTAACGTACGAACCCCACCCGCAGAGCGTGGTTTCGCCCGGCGATGCTCCCGGGATTCTGACCGCTCTGGAAGAGAAGCTGAAGCTCTTGGAGGAGCTGGGGGTGGAGGAAACGGTGGTGGTGAACTTCGATAAGCGGCTTCGGGAATGCTCACCCCGGGAGTTTGTAGAAACCATACTGGTGGGCAGGCTTGATGTCGGTTACCTGGTGGTGGGAGACGACCATGCTTTCGGCAAGGGAAGATGCGGGAAAACCGGCCTGTTGCGTGAGGCAGCCTCGAGATACGGTTTCGATCTCAAGATCATACCTGCTCTGCAGCTGGACGGCGCGAGGGTCAGCAGCACCCGGGTACGAAAAGAACTCCAGGCGGGCAGGTTTGCCGGGGCCGTTAGGCTGTTGGGACACGGCTATCCGGTGTGGGGAAAGGTGGTCAAGGGAAAGGGAAGGGGGAGGGAACTGGAATTCCCCACCTTGAATCTGGAAATCCCTGCCGGAAAGCTTCTCCCCCCGGATGGCGTCTACAGCGTGAGAGGGCAGATCGAGGGAAAGGACTATGCCGGAATGATGTATATAGGGCCCAGGCTCACCTTCGGTGAGGAAGCCCGCTCGGTGGAAGTACACCTGTTCGACACGGACAGGGGTCCGGAGATAGGCAGGTTGGAACTTTCCGTAGAAAACTGGGTAAGGTCCCCCATAAAGTTCGCCGATCCAGCGCAGCTGAAGGGCCAGCTGAAATCGGATGAGAGAAAAATTAGGGAAATGTTCCGGATAGATCACGCAAACTGAATTGAAATGAAATGCCAAGGAGGATGCCTTGTCACTTGCCAGAGACAAGAAGGAGAGATTGATCAGGCAGTACAGGATGCACGACCAGGACAGCGGTTCACCCGAGATTCAGATCGCCCTTCTGACCGAGAGGATCAATCATATGACGGAGCATCTGAAGAAGCACACCAAGGACTTCAGTTCCAGGAGAGGTCTTTTGAAACTGGTGGGCAAGAGGAGAAGACTTCTGGATTACTTGAAGGACAATGACCTGGAGGGCTACCGGAAGATAGTGGAAGAGCTCGGCCTCAGGAAGTAGCAGTCGGTGGGGTTTAACAGAGGCCTGACTTGAACTTCATCGGGGGTCTTGATTACCCGCATGAGACAGGAGTTATAGGGATGGAATCAAAATTGGAGATAGACTTAGGCGGCAAAGCGCTGGTGGTGGAAACCGGAAAGGTTGCCAAACAGGCTCACGGATCTGCAGTGGTGCGTCTGGGGGACACGGTGATCCTGGCCAGTGCGGTTGAGGCAAAGGAGATAGACGAAGAACAGGATTTCTTCCCGCTTTTCGTAGATTACCGGGAGAAGGCTTATGCGGCCGGAAAAATCCCCGGGGGCTTTTTCAAGAGGGAAGGACGACCCAGCGAGAAGGAGACGGTAAGCGCGCGCCTGATCGATCGCACTCTGCGCCCCTTGTTCCCTGAAGGGTACTTCAAGGAGGTGCAGATCATGGTGATGGTTCTCTCCTCGGATCAGGAGAACGATGCGGACGTGCCCGGGCTTATAGGAGCCTCTGCCGCACTGAGCATCTCGCAGATACCGTTTTACCAGCCGGTCGGCGCAGTAAGGTTGGGAAGGCTGGAGGGACAGTTCGTGGCCAACCCCACTTTCTCCGAACTGGAGCAAAGTGACATGGACCTGGTGGTGGCAGGAACCAAGGAGTTCGTCAACATGGTGGAAGGAGAATGCCGCGAGGTTTCAGAGCGGGATCTTCTGGCTGCGCTTGAGTTCGGACACGAGAAGATCAGACAGATAATCGAGTTGCAGGAGGAACTCAAGGCCAAGCTGGGTAAACCCAAGCCGGAGGTGAAAGTCGTTCCCAAAGATCCTGAGCTGGTGGCAGCCGTCACTGCTTTGGGACTGGAGCAGATCAAAAAGATCAATCGAACCGCTGATAAGGTGGAGAGGCAGGAGAGACTGGATGCCCTTTCGGATGCAGTCGCTCTGGAGCTTCTGGAGAAATTCCCGGAGGCGGAGAGGGAGATGAGGCACGTTTTGCAGGAGTTGGAGAAGAGGGACATTCGCCAGATGATTCTGGGCGAGGGGCGCCGGGTGGACGGCAGAGACGTGCATCAGATCAGGCCCATCAGCTGCGAGGTGGGCGTTCTGCCGCGCACTCACGGTTCCGCACTCTTCACCCGGGGACAGACTCAGGCTTTGGCCGTTACCACCCTGGGGACCAAGATAGACGAACAGAGAATAGACGATCTGGAGGGGGAGTCCACCAAAAGCTACATGCTTCATTACAATTTCCCTCCCTTCAGCGTGGGGGAGATAAGACCCATCCGGGGACCCGGAAGAAGGGAGATAGGTCACGGGGCTCTGGCGGAGAGGGCCATCCAACCGGTGATACCGAATGAGGAGATCTTCCCTTATACCGTGCGGATTGTCTCTGACATCCTGGAATCGAACGGCTCCTCCTCGATGGCCACGGTTTGCGGGGGCACCTTATCGTTGATGGACGCCGGCGTGCCCATAAAGGCGCCGGTGGCGGGAATCGCCATGGGGCTGGTCAAGGAGGATGACAGACAGGTGATCCTGACCGACATCCTGGGACTGGAAGATCATATGGGCGACATGGACTTCAAGGTGACCGGTTCCCGGGACGGCATAACCGCCTTCCAGATGGACGTCAAGATATCCGGACTTGACCTGGCCACCATGGAGGAGGCACTTAGAAGGGCCAGGGAGGCCAGGCTGCACGTCTTGGACATAATGGAGCAGACCATCGCCAAGCCCAGACCGGAGCTTTCGGCGTATGCTCCGCGCATAATCATACTTAAGGTCAAGCCGGAGAAAATCGGCGACATCATCGGCCCGGGGGGTAAGATGATCAGGAGTATCATCGAACAGAGTGGGGCAAAGATCGATATCGAGGATGACGGTTCGGTCTTCATCGCCTCCGTGGATCAGAAGGCCGGAACGCTGGCCCAGGAGCTCATTCTGAAGCTGGTGGAGGAGCCCGAGATGGGCAAGGAGTACCTGGGAAAAGTGAAGAGAATTACCCCGTTCGGGGCGTTCGTGGAAATTCTTCCCGGGCAGGACGGGCTGCTTCATATCTCCGAGATGGACACCCGGAGGATAAACCGGGTTGAGGATGTCCTGCACCTGGGGGACCAGGTAAAGGTCAAGATAATAGACATCGACCCGGAGGGCAAGATCAGGCTATCCCGGAAAGCGTGTCTTCCCAGGAAGGCCCACAGGAGGTAGGCCGGGCAGGCGGAGGTGCTTTGTTTCGCCGCCTGTGCTGCGGCGGGCGTTCATTCGGCCGGGAACGGAAGTGAAAGGAATCCGAGTGAAAGAGATATACAAGAAGACGGTCCTGGAGAACGGAGTGCGGGTGGTCAGCGAGACCATTGACAATGTCCGTTCCATCAGCGTAGGCGTATGGATAGAGGTGGGTTCTCGCGACGAGCGGGCGGACGAGGCGGGCGCCTCACACTTCATCGAGCACATGGCTTTCAAGGGTACCAAGAAAAGAACCGCCAGCGAGATCGCTTCTTCTCTTGAGTCGGTGGGGGGATCGCTGAACGCCTTCACCGGTCGAGAACACACCTGCTATTTTGCCAGGGTGCTGGACGAGCACGTCGACATCGCCCTGGACGTGCTGTCCGACATCGTCAGGAATCCTCTATTCAACCGGTACCATCTGGAGAAAGAGAGGCAGGTGATAATCTCCGAGATAAAGGAACTTGAGGATTCGCCTGCCGATCTGGTGCATGATCTGCTGATGCAGTCCATGTGGAAGGAGAGCTCTCTGGGAAGGCCCATCATTGGAAGCACCGATAGCGTGCTGAAGCTGTCGAGAAGCAAGTTGATCAATTTTATGAGGAGAAGTTATACTTATCCTAAAGTGGTGATCGCTGCCTCCGGCAGCCTGAAGCATGGCGATCTGGTGGCCAAGATCGGCAGAAAATTCAAGTTCGGCTCAGACTCCCTTCCCGACCGGCAGGACTCGTCGGTCCCTTATGCCGAGAGGGAGCGGGGGGTGGTCACGAAGAAAACGTCACAAACTCACATTTGCATGGGCGTTCCTGCGTTCCCTTACAACGACGAACGCAGGTACTCTGGATTGCTGCTCAGCAACATCCTGGGCGGAGGGATGAGCTCGCGTCTTTTTCAGAACATACGCGAGAAGTCGGGGCTGGCCTACAGCATTTATACCTTCTTCGATTTCTTCAAGGATACGGGGGTCTTCGGCATATACCTGGGAACGGACAGGCAGGATGCACGCCGGGCAATAGAGTTGGTCTTAAAGGAGATCAAGCGACTGAAGAAGGACAGCGTGGGCTCCAGGGAGCTGTCGCATGCAAAGTACCAGTTGAAGGGAAACCTTCTGCTGTCCCTGGAGAGTACGTTCAACCGGATGAATCGGCTGGCTCGCTACGAGCTGTTTCTGCACAATTACATGGGCCTTGATCAGACCGTCAAGGCCATCAACAGGATCAAGGCCAGAGACATAGTCGCGGTGGCCGAGCAGATATTTCGCAAGGATAAGCTCTCCGCGGTCGCCTTGGGCCCGCTGAACAGAGGCAGTCTGAACGGAGTGAGCTGGGACAGATTTTAAAATCGAAGGCTTTATTGCCCATAACCATGTCTTGGCCCGTCTGGTTAATCATTCTGGCAGCAGCACCATGGTTATTCTTTTATCTCCTGTGGAGCGCAAGATTTCGAAGGTGCGCCAAAAGAAGAGCCCGGGTGTTGATCTACCACCGGGTCAGGGATGGATTCGACTGGAGCATAACCCGGCAGGGGACTGAGCAGTTCGAAAGAGGAATAAACTCTCTCATTGGGCGGGGCTGCAGGTTGGTCCCGCTGAGAGAGCTGCTCGAGTCTTCGGGGAACTCTGACGAGAAGAGGATAGCCTTTACCTTTGACGATGGTTACGAGGACGTCTATCGGAACGCATTTCCCGTCCTGCGGAAACTCGGTCTCACGGCCTGCATATTCGTGGTCACCGGTTACGTGGGCAGGTACAGCGAATGGGACTACGGTCTGGGAGGAAGCCGAAGGAGGCATTTGAGCTGGGAGCAGATAAAGGAGATGGCGGAGGCTGGATTCGAGTTTGGCTCGCACACGGTGAATCATCCTGACCTGACCAGAATACCGAGAAGGTTCGTGGAATACGAGTTGACGAGGTCAAAAGAGGCCCTGGAGGATAAGCTCGGCCGAAGCGTGGATGTTCTATCCTATCCTTTCGGAAGATACGACCGATACGTTCAGGAAGAGACCGAAAGGCTCGGTTACCAGGCGGCCTATACCGTGTGTCAGAACTCGGGGGAGGAGCAATCCAGGTTTTCCCAGCCCAGGCATGGGGTCTATCTTCTGGACTCTCCGTTGACCCTGAAGATAAAACTCGACGGCGGCTGGCCGGCCTGGATAGAGGAGATGAAGGTGCGGATCATAAACCGCTTCTCCGACTGGACGGTAAGGGTGAAAGGTTCGCCCGACTACGGCAAACTGTGATGCCGGTCTCCCATCGCCGGGAATTTCCTCCACAACTGGTAAGCGAAAGATGAAATCCTTCCTGTTGAAATGGCTTGTCACCGCGATATCGATCTTCATCGTGGCCAACGTGTTCAATTTGATCTACATCGAGGATTTCGGCGTCCTGGTCTTGGCGGCCCTGCTGCTGGGCGTGCTGAACGTTTTTGTCAGACCCGTACTGCTGCTCTTGACTCTGCCCATAAACATAATCAGCCTTGGTCTTTTCACTCTGGTGGTCAACGCCTTCCTGCTGTACGCTGTGGCAGGACTGATACCGGGGTTTGAGATAACCAGTTTCCTGAAGGCGCTTTTGGCCGCGATTTTGATCAGCCTGGTCACCGCCATGATAAACATCCTAATCCACAAGGAACGGAAGGTGACCGTACACTACGTGAGGAGGGAGAATCGAGGCTGAGCCGGCCAGCCCGGCCATTTGCCATCACCTCGGTATCTTAATCGGAACTCAGGTAAAGAACGCAAACTAGGAAAGACGGTATGGACTTCGATTATATTGAAAACATAGCCCGGTTGGAGGGAAAGCAGGCTACAGTCAAAGGATGGCTTTTCAACAAAAGCTCCAAGGGCAAGATTCACTTTCTTTGGATAAGAGACGGAACCGGGATCATCCAGGCGGTGATGGTCAAAGACCAGGTGGATGACGGCACGTTTGGTCTTTACGACGGGCTCACCCAAGAATCCTCCCTGGAGGTGACCGGGACGGTACGGAAGGATGCCAGGGCGCCCGGAGGATACGAGCTTGGCATCTCCAATCTCAAGATCGTCCAGATTGCCAAAGACTACCCCATAACGCCGAAGTCTCACGGAACCACGTTTCTTTTCGACCATCGGCATCTCTATCTTCGCTCAAGACGCCCGCGAGCCGTGCTCAGGATACGGGACGAGCTGATCTGGGCCATCAGGAGCTACTTCCACCAGAACAACTTCGTTTTGATCGATACTCCCATATTGACCGGTGCGGTGGGTGAAACTACCGCCACACTGTTCGAGACCGAGTATCTGGGTGAGGGGAAGGCCTATCTGGCTCAGACCGGTCAGCTTTACCTGGAGGCGGCGATAGCGGCCTTCGGCAAAGTCTTTTGTTTCGGCCCAACTTTCAGGGCCGAGAAGTCGAAGACCAGAAGACACCTGACCGAGTTCTGGATGGTGGAGGCAGAAGAAGCATTCTACGATAACGAGCAGAACATGGACCTGGAGGAGGATCTGGTCGTATACTTCGTCAAGTGGATATTGGAAAAATGCCGGAGCGAACTTGAGGACTTGGAAAGAGATGTCTCGGCGCTGGAGAAGGTCCAGAAGCCTTTTCCGCGGATATCGTATGACGAGGCGGTGGACAGGCTGCAGAAGGCAGGAACCGATATCAAGTGGGGTTCGGATTTCGGAGGCACCGACGAGACCATACTGAGCAAGATGTTCGAGCGCCCGGTTTTTGTGTACGACTATCCCAAGGCATGCAGGGCATTCTACATGAAACAGCATCCCGAAAGGAAAGAGGTGGTCCTCTGTGCCGACCTTCTGGCACCGGAGGGCTATGGAGAGATCATAGGCGGATCGGAGAGAAACGACGACTACGATAGCCTGGAGAAAAGGATAGAGGAGGAGAATCTGCCCAAAGACGCTTACAAGTGGTATCTGGAGCTAAGAAGATTCGGCTCGGTTCCTCATTCCGGTTTCGGTTTGGGAGTGGAAAGGGTGGTGGCCTGGATCTGCGGGCTTTCCCATATAAGAGAGACCATTCCATTCCCGCGAACCATATACAGGCTTTATCCTTGATCACTCTTGGCGGCCTGCGCTCGGAGCACTTGAGACAGATAAGTCAAAACAGTTTTTCAGAGGCTAAGCGGTGAAAGGATATCCGTTCAAAGAGATCGAGGCCAAGTGGCAGAAGAAGTGGGAAGAGAGCAAGATATACCAGGCCCCGGATCATCCGCAAAAGAAATACTACCTGCTGGTGATGTACGCCTACCCTTCCGGCGACATCCACATGGGGCACTTCCGTAATTTCATCATCGGCGACACCGTGGCCAGATACAAGATGATGCACGGCTTTCAGGTCTTGCATCCCTTCGGCTGGGACGCTTTCGGTCTACCGGCCGAGTTGGCCGCCATCAAAAGAAAAATCCATCCCAAGGAATGGACCCTTGAGAACATCCGGGTGTCGGACAATACTCTCAAGCGTTGCGGAATAAGCTTCGACTGGACTCGGGAGGTGATAACCTGTCTGCCCGACTACTACAAGTGGACCCAGTGGATGTTCCTGAAGCTCTTTGAGCACGGCTTGGCCTACAGAGATACGGCTTTCGTGAACTGGTGCCCCGATTGCAAGACGGTTCTGGCCAATGAGCAGGTGGAGCAGGGAAAATGCTGGAAATGCGAATCCCCGGTGGAGGAAAAAGAGTTGGAGCAGTGGTTCTTTCGCATCACGCAGTACGCGGAGAGACTGCTCGAGGGCCTGAACAAGCTGGATGGATGGCCGGAGAACGTCAAAACGCTTCAGAGGAACTGGATCGGAAAAAGCGAGGGCGTGGAGATAGACTTCACCATCCAGGGCACTGATCAGAGGATTTCGGTCTTCACCACCCGGCCGGATACCATTTACGGAGTCACGTTCATGGCCATCGCCCCGGAGAACCACTTGCTCAAAACGCTCAAGATGGATTCGGAGCACAGGAGTGGGGTGGAAGCCTATGCCAGGGAGGCCAAGAAGAAATCGGAGATCGATCGAACCGCGATAGGGGAGAAAGACGGGGTCTTCACCGGGGTGCACGCGGTCAATCCGCTCTCCGGGGACAAGGTGCAGCTCTGGGTGGCCGATTACGTGCTCGCCACCTACGGCACCGGGATCGTCATGGGCGTGCCGGCCCATGATCAGAGGGACTTCGAATTCTGCCGGAAATACGGAATACCGGTTAAAGTAGTGATTCAGCCGCCCGACCGTAACTTAATGCCAGACACTATGGAAGAGGCCTATGTTGACCCCGGAACCATGGTGAATTCAGACATCTTCGACGGCCTTTACTCGGTGGACGGAATCCTGAAAGTCAACCAATATGTCGAGGACAAGGGCTTGGGCAGGCTGAAGACCAATTACAAGCTCAGGGACTGGCTCATCTCCCGTCAAAGATACTGGGGCGCACCTATCCCCATAATCCACTGCGAGAATTGCGGACCGGTGGCGGTTCCGGAGTCTGACCTCCCGGTGCTGCTTCCGGAACGAGACGTTGATTTCATGCCTAGGGGCCGTTCTCCTCTGGCCGATTCAGAGGAGTTTATGGATGTAGATTGTCCTGAATGCGGCAGAAAGGCCAAAAGAGACCCGGATACGATGGACACATTCGTCTGCTCCGCCTGGTATTTCCTCAGATACATGGATGCACATAACACGGACGAACCGTTCTCCAAAGCAAGCGCTAAGGAATGGCTGCCGGTGGACAAATATATCGGCGGAATAGAGCACGCCTGCGGGCATCTGATATACTTCAGGTTCTTCACCAAGTTCCTCCACGACATCGGATGGCTGCAAGTGGATGAGCCGACCATTGAGCTTTTCAATCACGGAATGGTGCTGGACAGAGAGGGACAGGTGATGTCCAAGTCGCTGGGGAATGTCGTTTCGCCTGCGGATATCATAGATAAGCACGGCGCCGATGCCTCCAGGGTGGCGATGTACTTCGCAGCCCCCTCGGAACGGGAGATATTGTGGTCCGAAGACGGCACGGTCGGGGCCACCCGGTTTCTCAATCGCATCTTCAGATTCGCCCAGAAGGCCAAGGGTCATAAGGTGAACCCCAGGATGAAGGCTGGCGACCTAAGTCACAGTGAGTTAAAGACATACAGAAAGGTAAATCAGGTCATAAAGAAGGTGGAGGAGGATATCGGGACGCTGCAGCTCAACACTGCCATCGCCTCCATGATGGAGCTTCTTAATGTCCTGGATGACCTGGAGGATGACAAGTCCCAGGTAATGAGGTTTTGCATCGAGAGGCTGACCCAGATTCTGGGGCCGTTTACGCCCCACATTGCAGAGGAGATCTGGCACATGCTGGGGCACGCTGAGAGCGTATTCCGTACCCCTTGGCCCAGTTACGACAGAGAAGCCATAAAAGAGGAAGAAATCACGTTCGTTGTACAGGTTAATGGGAAGCTGAGAGCCAGCATGAGCCTTCCGGTAAACACGCCGGAAGAGGAGGCAAAGGAGCTGGCTTTAAGCAACGAAAGAGTGAAGAAGTTTGTGGAAGGTAAGAGGGTAGTTAAGAGCATCTTTGTGGAGAACAAGCTTATTAATCTGGTTGTGAGATGAAGTAGGGGGGTGGGGTGATGTGATGGTTTAAGGTAGATGGTGAAGTTTACATAATATAGGTTATAGGACGTTTCTCATACATTTCCCCCCCGACCAGCCCGCCTCTTTCAGACGCACCCGCCCCCAAAACCCTCTCTTTTCAATTCCTGTAGTTTTCCCGTTCGGGGTGCTGGAAACCTTGCTTTCCGGAGAACTCACTCACCTGAAGTT
This sequence comes from uncultured Ignavibacteria bacterium, assembly GCA_964345305.1. Classification (GTDB taxonomy): domain Bacteria; phylum Zixibacteria; class MSB-5A5; order MSB-5A5; family SM1-73; genus SM23-73-3. The sequence continues at coordinate 10,833 of CAYFQZ010000202.1, forward strand.
CCCCACCCGCCAAATGCCCAGATGTCGAGAAATGCCTCACAGACCGCGAGCACACGACCCGGCCCCTGCGTAAGGCAACCCCCGCCATTCTGCGTCAGAATATCCGAGCACTAGGCCAGCGGTCAAGACAATATCCTTGACCCTTTGTGCTTGCTAGACTGGACTATCTCCAGGGTCCCTAGGAACAAATACTTGGAGCGAGAATTTCCTCTGCGTGAAGACTCAAATCTTAAGTTTGTCCGCCCAGTCCCCAATGAAGGGGATCTTCCATTCCTGGCCCTGGATCGCGAAAAATATCCCGGCCACGGCAGCGGCCAGGCAAAGAACGATGACCGCACTCCAGAGAAGGTCGCTTATCTTGGGAAGCAGAAAGATCACCGCCAAAATCTCGATGATGAAGAGAATCAACCCCTGTTTGCCGTGCTTGAGCGCGAAGGGATTGTCCTTCATCTTCACCAGCGGCACGAAGCACATGAAAGGGATGTACCCCAGCATGGCGGCAGCCTTTCCTTCGTCGATCATCTTCTTCCGCGCCTGCTCGTCGGTCTCCGCTTGGGAAGCGTCCCTGGATTTTTCCTCGGTCTGTTCTGATCCGAAAAACTCTTCTGACATTTCTCCTCCTGGCAAAGCTTCCTACGATACTCTACCTGGTCTAGACTTCCCAGAAAACAGGTTCCCCCTTCTGACTGGGCAGATCGAATTTTATTACGTCCGCGGCCGGCCATTTCCCGATCTCTTTCCCCTGCCTCTCCCCTACTAGCCTGAACCATATCTCCTTTCTCTCTCCCAGGCTTAAGAGGTGGATGGGTACTGCCAGCTCAATTATCTTCCGGGCCGAGTATTCCAGCTTGCAGGTCAGGTGTTGCCATTCCTTGTCGTTTGCGCGTCTTAGCAGGCAAGCCTCCTCATTTCCCAGAACGATCCTGTACCTGGAAGGTTCCAGGATTTCCAGGACGAACTGACACCCTTCGCCGCGAGGTTGGCCTTTGGAAGTATCCGCGTCAACTCTAAAGTAGATTTTTTGCTCGTCCGAGCCGAAGTAGATTCCCGACACCACCGAGGAAACCTGGTGCATGGTGCCCCCGGCCTTGAGGGGATCAAAGAAACCGGCCTGTTGCCATTCATAGAAGTGCGTTCTCTCCCCGTCTATGGTCGGCTTCAGGTCGCCGGTCGGGGGCAGAAAGAACGTGGAGACGAACTTGGATTTGACGGGATGATAAAGCTCTTCCGGTGGCTCCCGGCTGATCAACTCCCATACGTACAGCAGGTGTGATCTGTATATCCTGTCAAACTCCTCTGTGCCCGGGCCTTGATGCTCGTCGCCGTACCACCAGTTCCAATCGCTTCCCTCGGCTATGTAGATTTCCCGCCAGGCCTTTTTCAGGATCTCCTGCCTGTCGGGGCCTTCAGCTTCCTGTCTTTCAAACTCGACTAATGCGTCCCTGGTCTTCTTTAGAAGGTCCCAGGCCAGGTTATCTTCCGGATGGCCGATCCAGATCCTGAAGTTGTGATTGATCCAGGAGCCGGCGAACAGGTGAGGGAGCCTCGGAATGTCGTCACAGTTTTCCAGAAAGCCACTCACCGTGGTGGTGCGAATCAGCTTATCCTCCGAGAGCTTAAAGTAGAGCGCCGTGAGAAAATCGTGCCCGTCGTTTGGGTAATACTCCCAGCAGTTTTCGCCATCCAGGATAATACTCACCAGTGCCCGGGGGAGTTGATTTTCGGGGATTGCCCCTCTGATCTGATGAAGCCTCTTGACAAAATCGCTTGCCGCCTCCTCAGCGTCCCAGCCGGAATAGACGAATCCTATCAGGTCGGAGAGCGTGTGGTCACGAAAAACGATAAAGACACGGGTATCGTCCACGTCCATCCTGTAGGGTCGGTAAAGAGCCGAGGTATCCTTGGAGACAGCCCTGGGGATCCTCTGCCTGGTTGAACGAAGGCTGCGGAACAAAATCTCCTCGTCGGTGGCGATCCACTTTACGCCGAGCCTGGTTGCCAGCGGTATGATCTGTTCGCTGACGCTTCCCTCCGAAGGCCACATCCCCCTGGGTCTTCTGCCGAAGGCGCGCTGGTATAATCTGAACCCCTCTTCGATCTGAGCCTCCGCATCTTCCGGATGAGCAAATCCGGTCTGAGGCAGTGGAAGCCCGGGAAGGGCGAAACGTGCCACCCTCGTGTCACAGAGAAGCGGGAGAATGGGATGGAAGTAAGGAGAGAAGGTTACCTCAATCTGTCCCTTTTCCTGTGACCGACGATACTTTTCGAGAATCTCTCCCAATATCCCCCTTTGCTTTTGGATGAGCCGACGTTTGTCCTCCTCGGTGAAATTTCTCCCCTTTTTCAAAAGATGGGATACCAGCGGATCGCTTCTAAAGATGGGATCTATCCATACCAGATTCGACCAAACCTGAAGGTCCAGAAAATCCTGGGTGTCGAAGTGACGCAGCCTCGATTTGAACTTTTGCTCATCCTCTCCCCTTTTTTCAAAAAGCTGACGAAATCGGGGATTCGGACGGATCATGGTGGGCGGATTGCAGTTGAAGAAATCGGAGAGTATCCTCTCCTTCTCCGCCGGGGTAAGGTCCTTGGCCGGTCGTTCGGTCAGCAGAAGATGCTCGTCTTTGGCACCCCCCAGCGCATAGTCCTCGATCTGTTCTATCAGAGATGGAACCAGATTGAACGTCATGCGCAATCGGGGATAGCGATCCAAAAGTGCCACCATGTCGTAGTAGTCCTTCACGCCGTGCAGGCGAACCCAGGGCATCCGGTAGTGCCCGGTCTTCGCATCCTTGTAGTACGGTTGATGCATGTGCCAGAGGAAAGCCACAGACAGTTGTGCGGCATCTGGGATCCGAGAGCGATTCGATGATTTTGGGGTGGAAAAGGTGCTTGCTGCCATGATAATGGGCTTCAGGATAGTTCCGCCAGCCTCATCTTGGCTTGGCGTACCTCCCGGGATTCGGGATACTCCGTAATCAGTCTGTTAAGCAGTTCCTTGGCCCTGATCTTTTCATCGGCCCTGATGTAAGCGTCCGCTGCCTTCAGAAGGTATTGAGGAGACAGAAAGCCGGTAGGGTGCAGTGAGACCGCCTTGGCAAAACTCTCCCCTGCCTCTGCGAAATTCCCTTTCTGGAGATGGCAGTCTGCGATCCCGGCCTGAGACGACGAGGCCATCAGAGGGTCCTCGCCGTAGTCGTTCAGATACTTCTCGAACATGGACTGGGCCTGCACATAATCCTTGGCATAGAAATAAGCTGAAGCCAAAAGGAAGGATGCCTGCCCCGCGCTTTTTGACCCTCCATAGCTGTTTACCACTGTCTGAAGGTCGGCAACCGCCGCGGCGATATCTCCGGTCTGAAGCTCGAAGTTGGCCTTCCCCAGAAGCTCAGAGGCCTTCCGTTCCCTCTTGGCCTGCGAGGAGATGACAAAAATCACCACCGCCGCGACCACGATCACCCCTCCCGCTACGGCGAGTACCTGATTCAGGTGTTTCTGAACCCACTCGCTGGTCTTGAGGGCGTAGGTGACGAACTTGTCCTGCTTGATTTCTTTCTTGGTTATTCTGTGCGGACTCATCTGTCTCTCCTTGCTTCAACAGCACTCATCGATGGTCAAAAACTAACTCTAAACGCTCGGGTTCTTGGCCAGTCGCTTCACCTTCGGCTCTAAAGATTACGAGAAAATCCGTCCAATGCAAGCACTTTTTATCACCGCTTCACACCCCTGTCCGGTGGAGGCTTGCAGGTCGTCTCCTGCGCAGCCCCTGTTAACCCTCCAATTCTTCACACAAAAAAGGCGAAGCCCCTTCCCACTTTTTCCCCGGGGACGGGCTCCGCCTACATTCTGCAAAGGTCTTCTGTTAGAAATATCCGGTGAAGCTTACCATGATCCGGCTGAACTTGTCCGTCTGCACCTGAGAGAAATCGCTTGTGGTCATAGGTTCAAGGCTCATCCTTGCTCCTGGATCATAGGGAATTACCCCGGTGATAACTTGCCTGTTGACGTCATCATACTTGGCGTACTCGTATGTGACGTCGATTTTTATCTGGCTCCAGGCGACTCCGGTTCCGAAGGAGAACACGTTGCCGTTGACCCAGCTGCCGGCCTCCACTCCTCGTATGGACTGAACAAAAGCGTTTTGCCCTTCCGTGTCGTCGCGCAGATAAACCCAGCTGGAATCCAGCTGCGTGGTGTAAAGCTGAGGATCGTTCCTGAAGCCGACTCTTATGGGGATGCTTCCCAACTCTGTTTTTACTCTGTACTCGGCGCCAATCCTAAATTGGGTTAGATCCCTCCACTCCAGGCTGCGGACAGATGGAGGCTCGCGGTCCTCACTTCCCCACCATTTGTCGGTCACATATCCCCCCGTGGTCACGTCGTCCGTAGACGGATCAGCGATGTTCCGCTTGTAGGTGACCTCTGTGTTGGAGTAGTTCCTGAATTCAACGTCTGCGGCCAGCGTCAGCGAATTTAACTCGTAGGAGGCCCCGAAACCGAGCATGGTGGGCATATCCCACGATCTCTCAGCCTCGAAGAAAGGGGATATAAAATTGGAGCCGGGTGCCACTATGCCGTTCAGCACAATATCGGTGAAAAGTTTGACGTCGTTGTCTTCCTTCAGAGAGTACGGGGTCTTCAATACGCCTCCCAGGCGGAGTTTCTCCCGGGTGTATATGAGCCCCACGGTGAAATTCACTCCCGAATAGTCACTCTCGATTTGAGGATAAAACCTGTTCCCGTTCAGTCCATCCACGGTCAAAAACCAGTGTGAATTGCTGGTGTAACTCCCGGTATAGATATTAACTCCGGCACCGACGGAGAGAGAGCTGTGCAGTTTGGTGGCCATGGAGATGCTGATGCCGTCCAATCTCCCGGTCACCTTGTCGTCTATGGGTGGGGCCAGCCAGTCGTAAAGGGTGTCACCGTTCAGCGGGAGCGTATCAATGATTACGGCATACCTGCTCTCCTGGTAGATGTCTGCGAGTCTCTGGTACAGCACACCCGCAACCAGCTCCGTTTCACGTAATCTGAAAGGGATAACCACGCTGGCCAGGGATATGGCGTTCTCGTCGTATTTCAAATCGTCTCCAAAACTCAGACCCGTGTTGAGGCTGCTGGTGTATTCTCCTCGACGCATGTAAGAGCTGAAGCTTAAGTTCATCTGGGGCTTGTCCATCTGGACCAGTCCTGCTGGATTCCATGAAGCGGCAGTAGGATCGTCCGAAACCGCAAAGAAAGCTCCCCCCATGGCCCTGGCCCGGGCTCCGCCCCCCAGAACGTTATACTCCGTCAACTGATATGGAGCCAGGAAATAGTCCATTATGGTGAAATACTCAGACGTGTCCGCCTCCACCTCGGGACCGAAATTGACCCCGCCGAAGGCAGGGACGGAAATCAAGAGGCTAACCAGTATGCCTAGCCCTGACAGCTTGGACCTCATTTGGTATTACTCCTTGGTTAAGGTTTAGTCTTTTAGCTAGCTTTCCGGTCCTGTGCGCAAAACGCAGACCTATTTAAATCAAGGTTAAATTATATCTCCTCCGCACCACCTTGTCAAGCACATTTTGCAGGAATATTTCCTTTTTTGCGCCCCACCCACTCTGCTTTTCCTCTCCACATTAAACTAACGCTTCCCGCTGGACCACGCCTGGCCGTCTCTTGACCGACAGCCCACGCCGCCTGAAAACTGGCGGTAAGGAGCCATCGCCAGGAAATAGGTCTTGCGCATTTCCCCTGTTGAGCTTAATTATGGAAAAAGTCTCGAAAGGGAGCCCTGGAAATGAAGATCCTTCTGGTGGTGGGTAGAAAAAAAAGAGGCAAGACCACGCTCGTGGAGAAACTCATTCCTGAGTTCAAGAGGAGAGGATACAGGGTGGGAAGCATCAAGTATACCACCGGCGATCATATCTACGACATACCCGGAAAGGACTCATTCAGGCATACCCGGGCCGGAGCGGAGAGCACCCTGATTCTTTCCCCCGGCAAGATCGCCTTCTTCTCTGATCATCGTCCGGGGAAAACCGTGGAGGAACTTTTCACGTTCCTTTTTGAGGGGTGCGATCTGATAATAGGAGAGGGATTCAAGGAATCTCCCTATCCCAAAATCGAGATCATGGATTGCTCGCGCGATCAGACGCCGCTTTGCGGGCCCCAGGATGACCTCAGGGCCGTGGTGTGCGACGGTGCCGTCAGCACTCAGGTCCCGGTCTTTTCCACGGATCGAATCAAAGAACTGGCAGATTACATAGAAGACGAGCTCTGGCAAAAGCGACCGCAGAGTTGAGGAATATCGTCTGGCAGACGGGCGGTCACCCTTCATCCTGATCACCGCTGATGGTGTTGCGGCTGATCGTAGCTTCTTTGAGCTTACGAATGTCCTTCCAGTTCACTCCTTCACCCTGACCGGGAAGCTGTAAACGTTCATCCTCCTTCCTCGCACAAATCCCACCAGAGTCATCCCCAGTCTACTGGCCATATCCAGGGCCAGGGTGGTGGGTGCGGCGCGCGCAGCCACGATGCTCAGCCCGCAGTGCCACATCTTGGATACTATGTCGGAGGAAATCCTTCCGCTTATCACAAGGAACTTGTCTCTCAGTCCGATACCTTTCAGGAGGCTTTCACCCACCACCTTGTCCACCGCGTTATGTCTCCCTATGTCCTCGTTAAACAACATGATGCCCGACTTGTCCGCCAGAGCTGCACTGTGAACGCCGGCGGTTTCCCTGAAGAGATGCGATCTCTTCTCGAACTGAGACATGGCCTGAACAATCTGATCCGGGGAGAGAACCAACTCCAGATTGATGAGGACGTCTTCCAGCGGATCGATCTTTTCCCATTGAGCCAAAGTCTTGCCTTTTCCGCAGCCGGAGGTGAGGATGCCAGTATGCTCTAAACCTTCCGGTATCCGATACGAGGGATCAGTGTGAACGGTCACCCTGTCCTCCGACGACTCGACACTCCTGATTTGATCCCTGTCCCGCAATATCCCTTCGGAAAACAGAAAGCCGACTGCGAGGTAGCTCTGATCAGAGGGGGTACAGGATAAGGCGGCGATCTGCTGACGGTTCACAAGTATCCGTAGAACTCCCTCTTGGGCGACCCTCTCCTCGACCTCCTCCCTCTCCCCTTCCCTTATACGGACCGCCTTGTGCAGCTTCACCTTGGATTCGACGGATCTTGTCTCATCACCTTTTTCGTTCATGCTCGTCTATTCCCACACGGATTTCAGTCTCCGAACGCCACGACGCCGGAGGCCAGAGCCAGTCTTCCCGCCTCTACAGAAGAGAAAGGCAGGAGGAAAAGGGATTTGAGGCAAAACCCGCTTCTCCTCCTGCCTGTGATTTCTCAGCCCCGGGCAATGCTACCTGTACAGGAAGATCCCGAGAAGCCAGAAGCCCAGCGAGGCCAAGATCATTCCGCTGCTGTACGCCGGCGCTCTGACCCTCTCCAGTCGGCTCAGCAAAGGCTGCGTGCTTCTTCCCAACATCCTGCCCAGAATTATCCCGAAAAAGCTGAAGATGGCGGCATAGGTACCGCTTACGAGCACGTAATTCGGAATGGTGAGGACGCGCTCCAGCCAGAAGACATTCTTCAGCAGGTAGGTGTTGGCCAGGCCAAAGACCAGATAGTTTGCATAGGATGCAACCAGGCCCACCATACCCCAGGAGAACCATCTGGACAGCCTCCTGCTCTCGGCCCAGGTGAAAGCCGCATCCATCACCGCCGCGGTCAGGAAGACGGCCGTGACCTGACAGAGCATGATGGAAGGCAAACACAGGGCTTTGAACCCGGCTGCCACCACACCACAGGCCAGGGTTGTTCCCGGGCGCTTCAAGATCACGCGGGAGGCGGACAGAATCAGGATGGCGACCAAAGCCAAGACCGGAGATGCGGGGAAGAACTCGACCCCTCTCATCGCCCTGATTCCCAAAGCCTCCAGGCCTCCCCAGATCGATCCGAAAAGGATTATGCCCAGCAAAAGCTTCTTTTTGTCCATCATAGATACATCTCCTCTTTACGATATCAGGATGGCTTGACTTTGTCTTTTTCCCTTACCTCCCTCATCCTGGCCAGCACCATCCCTACCAGGGATGCGGTCAGGGTCAACGTTCCGAAGGGCTTTAGCATGTGGTGGAAGAAGCCCAGATCCTCGGAAACCTTGGGGTCCTTGATCATATCGGGATAGTAGTCCAGAGTTTCCGGGAGCACGTATATCTTCTTGGTGCCGGTGCCAAGCTCCTTCTCTCCGTAGATCACAGGCCGTCTGCCCTTCCCTTCCAATCGACGCTTGGCCTGGCCGGCCATGGCCAGGATTTCGTTTCTTTCCCCGAAAACCAGGCAGTCGGTGGGACAGGCTTTGGCGCAGGCCGGCTCGATTCCTTCTGCCAGGCGATCGAAACAGAAGGTGCACTTGGTGGATTTGGCGGCCTCGGTATCGATCACCGGTACGGTGAAAGGACAATACTCGCGGCAGGCTCCGCAGCCGATGCAAAGCTCCCTGTTCACGTATATGGCCCCGGTTTTCTCGTCGCGGGTCATAGCCTTGGGATCCACCGGACAAGCCTTTACGCACGCGGGATCCACGCACTGCATGCAGCGGTGCACCCGAAAGAGCCATCTTAACTTCTCCTGCTCCTCCACCTCGTAGAACTTGATCAGGGTATAGGTGGAGGGAGAAAGGCCGATGGGATTCTGGTAACCGCCCGCAGCCGCAAAGAAGGTGGTTTTTTCGGCCGGAAGCTCATTCCACTGTTTGCAGGCCACCTGGCACGCCCGGCAGGCTATGCATTTCTCCATGTCCATCAGCATCGCTTTTTCTGCCATATTAACCCACCTCCTTAACGACGTCGCAGAGGAACGCCTTGTATTCGGGGATCATGGTGTTTGCGTCACCAACGTGGGGAGTCAGACGGTTGGCGCTTTGACCCGTGGCCAGGCCCTTGTAGCCGTAGTGCCAGGGAAGTCCGATTTGCTCGTATGATTTCCCGTTCAGCTTAAACGGCTTGAACCTTGCAGTCACCACTGCATAGGCCACCAGGTCTCCTCGCGCCGTCTTTACCCTGACTTTGTCTCCGTTCTTGACGCCTCTGGTCGCAGCCAGAGTCTTGCTCATCTCCACGAACATATCCGGCATCAGTTCGGCCAGCCAGGCGTTGTTCCTGGTCATCTGGCCAGCCTGCCAGTGTTCGGTTACCCGATAGGTCGTGGCAATGACCGGATACTTCTCCGCCGTGCCGACGTCATCCATTTCCCCAGACCAGACCTTGACAACCGGGTTCAGGTCCTGAGAAGACACGGCGTTTTTCACCGGCGACTCCAGAGGCTCGTAATGCTCGGGGAACGGACCGTCGGCCAATCCAAAGCCAAACAGACGGGCGTGACCCTCGGGCTTCATGATGAAAGAGTACTTCTCTCCCGGAGGCCAGCCGCCATCAGGAACGTCCCCGGCCCACTTTGTCTCGGGTCCGGTCCACTTGACCACCCACTTGTTGGGAGCGTATGGATTGCCTTGAAGGTCGCATGAAGCCCTGTTGTAGATGATTCTCCTGTTGACCGGCCAGCACCAGGACCACTTGGGATAGAGCCCGATCTTATTCTCCGCATCGGTGGGATCCCTGCGGGCAGCCATGTTACCCGCCTCGGTGTAGCTGGCGCAGTACAGCCAGTTGCCCGAGGAGGTGGTGCCGTCATCCTTAAGCGCGCCGAATGACGCCATCAGTTTGCCCGTGGACAAATCGTATCCATTGATCTCCTTGGCCACCGCGTGAACGTCCGGCTCCTCCCTTCCGGGTCCGTAGTTCCAGTTCAAATGGACTATGGGACCGGGGAAGGGTCCGGGATCGGCTTGGTAGAGCTTCTTTAGCTCCTTGCAGATCTGATCCAATATCCACAAGTCGGACTTGGCATCTCCCGGAGGATGGACCGCCGTATATCTCCACTGGCTCCAGCGCCCGCTGTTGGTGATGCTTCCCTCCTTCTCCATGGAAGCGGCAGCCGGCAGCATGAAGACCTCGGTTGCTATTTTCTTGGGATCCACGCCGGGAGCATTCCAGAA
>CAYFQZ010000203.1:0-2220 GCA_964345305.1 uncultured Ignavibacteria bacterium
GATACATAAATGAATCTCTCCACTGACGTTTGAAGGACACGCTCCAGGATGTTTTTGTTGCCCTGGTAATCCACATCCTGAAATGTCAGATTGTCTTTCTGGCGGGTAAGTCCCACCGAGGAAAACACAATCTCGATGTCCTCACACAGCCCTTTCAATGTTTCAGGTTGGGTAACTTCTCCCACAAATACGTCATCAATTTGATCCTTCACTGCGGGTGCCAGGAAAGAGCCCGCTTCTTCCAGTTTCTTTGGATTTCGGGCCAGGGCTCGGATCCAATAACCTTGTCTCTTAAATTCTTGAACTACGAACCGCCCAAGATAGCCTGTAGCGCCAGCGACCAGAACTTTCTTCATTGTTATCCTCTTGATTTGTTTGTCTCGGACTCTCGGAGTCCCTCCACCAGCAGGCGGACAGCCGACCGGATGTGCCGGCTCAAATCGAAATAGAATACCAAAACATACAGTCCGCACCGTATCGTATCATGTTGAAATCTCAGCGTATGGGAGCGACGTAACAGCTTCTAATCATTCCTGTGGTCCCTTCCGTTCACTGACAACAACGAAATACCAGGTGCCATTCCTCAGGGCTATGAACTCTCTCATGCCCTTCCAGGTGCGCCTGTAGGCAGAGTTAGCAAAGGGTATCGGGAATAAGGGCCGAGTGTACCAGCAACAGTGTATCACGAGGATGTGTTGACTGTCATCCAACCAGGGGTGGATCGGGGGGTGGATTGGGAAATGGAGAAATTTGGGACAATCGGGTGATTCACTCTGGCAGGCACGTACCAGAGAGGACGCTGGATTAGAAGAGGGGGGGATCGTGTTGGATGAGGGACTTTAAGTTGGCGTAGGTGTCGTCCAGCCACTCAGGGATGACGCGCATCTCGGCGATGACTGGCATAAAGTTGGTGTCGCCCATCCAGCGGGGCACTACATGGATATGGATATGGTCGTCAATACCAGCCCCGGCCGCCTTGCCGACGTTGATGCCAATGTTAAAGCCATCCGGGTTCATGGCCTTACGTATGAGCCGGCTGAAGTATGAAACCATGTGCATCATCTCCGCCTGGGCCTGGGGCGACAGGTTTTCCAGACTGCTCACGTGTTCATAGGGCAAAATCAGCAAGTGGCCGTTGTTATAGGGATAGATATTCAAAACTGCAAAGGTATGCTGCGCTCGAAGGAGGATGTAATTCTCCTCATCATGATCGGGCCCTTCGGCCAGCTTTTGACAAAAAACGCAGTCGTCGCTCTGCTTATCACTGAGAATGTAAGGCATACGCCAAGGTGTCCAAAATCTTTCCAAGATGATCTCCAAAGAACTTGAAACGCGATGCACCTTGGGTCCTATTAAGACATACAGCGCGCTTCGCAAGTCGCGTGAACCTGGTACGCACAGTCCGCCCCTCGCATATCGGACGGAGTCCCCCACCATATAACTGGTATTTTACCAAAATGCCCCGATCCCCGCAAAGGTCCCTTCGGGCCGCGGAATGTTTGTCGGTCGTTGGTGAGTGCGTAGCGCCTGAATTTGGGGTAACCTGGCGATGAAGTTTTGTTGGCCGTTTGGGATGTGGTATAATGTCACCCGTTTGGAGAATTATTCACGAACCGCTGTTGGAGGGTGCATGACAAATAAATCGGATTATATGATCAGTCGGCGTGGGTTTGTGGGCGGCATCGTGGGACTGGTGGGCGGTGTCATCGCGGTCGTCATCGGGCTACCCGTGATCGGCTACATCGTATCACCCGCCCTTGCCAAGGGGGGCGACGAGGAGTGGATTGTTCTGGGGCCGGCTTCGTCTGTTCCGCAGGACGTACCCACACCTTTTACCTACTCTCTGGTTAGAAAGGTGGGCTGGAAGGTCGAGAGAATCAATCGCACCGTCTATGCTGTCACCCAAGACGGTTTGAATTTTGTCGTCGTGTCAGATGCCTGCACCCACTTGAGCTGCAAGGTCACCTGGCAGGGAGAACAGGATGCATACGTGTGCCCCTGTCACGATGGTTTCTTTGACAAGTGGGGAGCTGTCATATCCGGTCCTCCCCCAAAACCCCTATACCGATACGAAAACAACGTGGAAAACGATCAACTGATGATCCTGGTGGAGGCCTGATATGACGACAAGAACAGCACGCCTGCTCGACTGGCTCGACGAGCGGATGGGGCTTCTGGCCATATGGAACACAGTTTTCGATCGTAAGGTCCCCAAGGTCA
>CAYFQZ010000204.1:0-4700 GCA_964345305.1 uncultured Ignavibacteria bacterium
TCTTCCGGAAAAGCTAATGCAACCGCACACCTATCCACTTGCAGAGCCTGAGCCATTTCCCTGACAGCTATCTCTAATATCCGATCCAAATCCAGGGTCTTGGAAAGTTCCCGGCTAATCTTCATCAGAACAGCTTGCTCTTGATATCGCCTTTCCAAGGTCTTGGACTGTTCCTTAATTTGGGAGTGTTTCTGCTTGAGATCCTCTATGAGCAAAGCTTTTTGGATGGATACCGCGATCTGATTGGCTATGGTCTGGGCCAGGGAGATTTCTTCGGGGCTAAAGCTCCTCAGCTTCTTCACGCTCCCAATGTGAAAGACCCCAAATAGGCTTCTGTCCACAATTAGCGGAATAAGAAGAGACGATTTTGTCCCTGCCTTGCGCAGATAGCTCCTGAGTGATGCGTCCAGGTGGTCAGCCTTCACGTTCTTGATCTGAACATATCTCTTCGTCAGAAGGAGGTGTTTCATTTTGGGAAAACGCTTGTCCAGAGGAGTTCGCGAGCGTGGAAGCACCGAAGGAGGAGAACCTTCTTCGGCAAACACATATCTTATGGCCGCCGAATCGGTGCTTTTGTCGAGCAACACGACAGAGCAGCGATCTGCCCTCAGAGCTTTGGCCATCTTTTCTGCAGCTATTCTCAGCACCTGATCCAACCTCAGGGTCCGGGACAAAGCTTTGCTGATCTCAAGGAGGAGATTTTGCTCCCGGGCCTTCTTAAGCTCAGTGATATCGCCAACGGAGACCAACACCTTCGATAAGCTCCTCTCGTGGCCTGGAACTACCGACCACCTCACCACAACGTGCCTTTTGTCGCCCTTAAGAGTCTGCGTTGTGGCTTCGGTTTCGAAGGTGCTGTGGCCCCGAGCGATGGCCATGAGTTCTTCTCTGAAAGCATCGTATGACTCATCACTGAAGGTTCTGCCCCAACCACGCTGAAGCTCTTCCTTGTTTCCGGCTTTGAACAACTTCAGGCTGGCATTATTCACATCGAGTACTCTCACCATAGTCGCACACTTGGCAACCGCTTCCGGGTGGTCTTCGAGATATCTGCCAAAGTTCTTCACGCCTTTGGCCCGCAGGCCGTCAATGAACCTTTTGACACCGGAGAAGTCCTCCTCCCACAGGGAGATTGGAGAATTCTCGAAGATGCCTCTGAACCGCTCCTCGCTCTGACGCAGCGCCTCCTCTGCCAGCTTGCGCTCGGTGACATCTGTGAAAAAACCTATATTACATTGTCTCCCGTCTATCAGAGCTCTGGCTGTGTTGATATCTGCGTATATTATCTTTCCGTTTTTCCTCACACATGGAATGTTCAGGGCCAGAGTTCCTTCCCCTCTGGCCTGTGAGTCAAATTCAGCAAGTACTCTATCTAATTCGTCCTTTGGATGAATATCAGATACACCCATAGTGGTCAATTCATCTGTGCCATATCCCAACATTTTGGATAGAGCCGGATTGGCATATTTGAACTTTCTCGTCTCAATATCTGCAATGAGAATCCCCTCGGCGGAACCCTCAAACAGTGCTCTGTATCTCGCTTCAGATTCTGTCAGTGCCTGCTCAGCACGCTTGCGCTCAGCAATGTCGCTGACTAGGGTGAAAAACCCCTTGACTTCTCCTCCTTCGCCAAAATGTGGGATATAAGTGGCGTCCACGTAACGGGGTCCGGCATCTTTGTAGGGAACGACGCTTTCGAAGGTTACCTGCTGTCCTGATAGCACTGTCTTCACATGTTTCTTAATCGACTGGTAAGCCGACTTACCCAAAACCTCCTTTATGTGCTTTCCGCGGATTCCTGCACGCGAATGTCCGAACCAATCTTCGTATGCCTTATTATTGAAACGGTAGCGCTCTCCCGAATCGACGTAGGAGACCAACACTGGCAAAGCATCAGTAATAAGTCGGAGTTGATCTTCACTTTTCTTTAGCGCCTCCTCTGCCCTCTTGTGCTCCGTGATGTCCCAGAAAATGCCCAATAGTCCAATGAGATTGCCTCTTTCATCCTTGACAGGCGTTTTTACCGTATGGACAAACACCCCCCGTCCATCTTGGATATACCTCTCCTCAATGTCCTCTGTTCTCCCCGACTTCATAATTCTTTGGTCGTCTGCCCTATATTTCTCAGCCAACTCATTGGGGAAGAAATCATAATCCGTTTTTCCGGCGATCTCCTCGGCTTTTATGTTTAAGTCCTGGGCCAAGTTCTCGTTGCAGGAGAGGTAAACAGAGTTCTTGTCTTTGAGGAATATCTTTTGAGGAAGATTTTCAAGAAGCGTCCTATACTTGGTCTCACCCGCCCTCAGAGCCTCCTCCGCCTGCATCTGTTCGGTGATGTCGCGGACAAAGATTGCGAGTCGTATCACCCTTCTTTGCGCATCAAAGACAGGGTAGACACTTTGATCGAACGATCGTCCTCCTCGCTCGTCCCGAAAGCGAACTGGCTGGCCGGAACGAACAACCTTGTTACCTTGAGCTCTTCTCTGTCTGCCGATGTCGGGCGGCAGCAGATCAAAGACACAAGTACCAATGAGCTCCCTCGATCTTTTGCCCAAAAGTTTGGCGGCTGCTTGGTTGAGGGCCACGAGAGTCCCGTCGGGTTCTGCCAGCATCGCAGCATCCGGGGGGGCGTTCAGCAGAGCTCGCGCCGTCTCCTCGCTATCACGAAGCGCCTCTTCCACGCGCTTGCGCTCGGTGATGTCGGTATCGGTGCCGACCATTCGGACCGCCTTCCCTTTTTCGTCCCGTATCACGTTTCCTCGCGAGAGGATCCAGCGTACGGAGCCGTCCTTATGCAACATGCGATGCTCAAACAGATACTCGAGCGTTTTTCCGTCAAGACACGCCTGAGCTGCAGCCATTACAGGTTCTCGATCGTCCGGATGCACGTAGGTCATCCAAACATCGATATCGTTGGGGATTTCTTCATCTGTGTATCCCAAAATCTCCTTGACATTCGGATCAATGTAGAAACTGTTGCTTTTTATGTCCCAGTCCCAGACACCAACATTCGCAGCCTTTGTGGACAGTTCGTATCGTTCTCGGCTGATTCGTAGCGCCTCTTCCGCTCGCTTGCGTTCGGTGATGTCGATCCCGAATTCCAAAACCATTTCCGTGCCATCGGTGCCCGGGAAAATATCCTCGTAAACCATATAATCCCGACCGTCCCTGCTGGTCCATTCGTACACTTGAGGAACCCCTGTTTCCAGTACGCGAAGCGTGCGGCATTCCTGGCAGGGATCTCGACGCCCGTGGAACACCTCATAGCAGCGGCGCTTACCCGGATCACCAAACAACTCGCGAAATTTGCGGTTGACAAAAGGAATAGAATAATCCGGGGCCTGAACGTAAACATACGCAGGGAGGATCTCCAAGGCAGAAAACAGCTTGTGCCGCTCTTTGTCGACCGCTTCTTCCGCCCGCTTGCGATCGGTTATGTCGTGACCGATGGCGATTGCCAGCACGTCCTTCTCGTCGGAGCCTAAAATGGAGGTGTTAGACCACAGGATCGTTCGAATTTCACCGCTTCTGGTCACGATGGGACCTTCGTATCGGTCGCGACGATGGGCACGTACCCAGCTAGCAAACGATTTCAGCTTTGCGTGGCGCTCATTCGGTGGGAGGAACATTTCGGGCCAGCGTTTTCCTAAAACCTCATCACGTCTATAGCCGGTCACCCGTTCACATTCCTGATTGAAGGCCACTATTCTTGCATCAGCGTCCAGGCAGACGATGAGGCTGTTGGCAGTCTCCAGAATTGAACGGGATATGTCCCGCTCCCTTTGCAGAGCGTCGCGGATCTCAACCTCCCGAATCCGGGCTGCGCCCGCTTCCGCGAACGTCTCCAGGGCCTGGATTACCATGAGGTCAGGACGACAACCGTCGGCAGGAGTGTCCACCGAAAGATACCCCATGATTTCTTCGGAAGAGTCGCGCAGGGGGACAAACAACTCGTCCCCCAACTGCCAATCACCGCCTCCCAGGTTTCTCTTTTTCTGCGGTACGTGACGCTTGGTCTTCGAGTAATTCAGGCCGGCTTCAGCCGGAACAAAGAAGGAATCGGAGACACGGAATTTCCTGTTAGTTATTCGGGTTCTGAGTTTGTCGTCCATTGGGGGGGCGTGTCGTGCGCGCCTGACCACGCTGGTGGGTAGTCCAACCTGCCCCAGATAAGTGATTTTCCCTCCCGGTTTGTGTAGAGTCATTACAGCCCTTTCGAACAACCGTGAATCACGGACTGCTTTGCAGACTCGCGTAAGAATTTCTTCAATCTGATTCAGACCGCGTAGATCATTCAGAAGCCCAGCTCGTTCGGTGGCAATCCGCTCCTTGCGGGTCAGCGCCATCTCCGTCTTCTTACGCTTTGTGATGTCCCGGCCGGTAATCTGGAAGCCGATGGTCTTGCCCTTTGATCTAACTCCTGACAGATGCACTTTGAGCCAGTGGAGTCTGCCGTCCTTATCCCTTGCCTGCGTTTCGAAAGGAGACGCTCTCTTGCCGCTCCGGAGCTCTTTGAGCAACTTCCGTCTCTGGGAGATTTCCTTTCTATCCATCGAGCCCAACCGGCTGAGGTGCTTGCCGAGTAGTTCCTTCTTCGTACATCCGGTCAAAAGCTGGGCAGCTTTGTTGCACTGTGTTATCTTCCCCTTCGGATCCACGATCACAACCGGATCCGCCCCTCCCCCGATCAGGCTCTCCTG
>CAYFQZ010000205.1:0-12096 GCA_964345305.1 uncultured Ignavibacteria bacterium
CCAATCCCAGCATGGAAAAGCTGAAAAGCGAGAGGAAGGAGAAGAACCGGGCGAACCTGGGATCGCCGTGCATGTAGCCGACCGAATATATGTGCACCAGCATGGAGACCGTGCATACCACGAAGAGCATCACTGCGGTCAAGGGATCGATCAGCATGCCCATCTCGATCTTGAAGCCCAAAAGATCGACCCAGGTGAATTTGAATTCCGAGGTGACGGGGTTCTTCAGGACGGAGGCGATGACAAACAGAGAAAACACAAAAGAAAGGCAGATAGCACCGATTGAGATGAGCGAGCTCAGCTTCTCCTTCCGGTTGGTAAACAGGACGATGACTGCAAAGGCAATCAGAGGAAGCAGCGCTATTATCCAGGCGTTAGGCAGCATATTGCAATTGACAAAAAGAGTTTTAGTTCAGGACGTCTCTCGGCTTCTTCCACACCGATGTTGCTACTTCTCGCTCCTTACCACTTCATCAGGTTTATGTTATCCACGTTGACGCCCTTGAAGTTTCTGTATATCAAGAGCACGATGGCCAGACCCACCGTGGCTTCTGCCGCAGCCACGGTTATCACAAAAACGGCGAATATCTGCCCGACGAAGTCATTGGGGGTAACGTACTTGGAGAACGCCACGAAGTTAACGTTGACCGCATTGAACATCAGCTCGATGGACATTAGGATTCCGATGGCGTTTCTACGGGTCAAGACGCCGAAGATTCCGACGCAGAAAAGTATGCTGCTCAAGATGAGAAAGTGCGTCAATCCGACCAAATCCTAATCCCTCCTTGCGATCACTATCGCTCCTATCAGGGCACTTAGGAGCACCACCGAGACCACCTCAAAAGGCAGGACGTACTTGGTCAGAAGCATTCTTCCGATACCAACGGTGGACTCGACTTGCGGAGCCGCGTCGGACAGCTTCCAGGCGGTGCGGCTCAATGTAACGATTGTGGCCACCAAAAGCGCCGCCACGATTATGATTCCGGGAATGACCTGCTCGTTGGACTGCCTGATTTTGGCGCTGTACAGCTTGGCGGTGAGCATGATGGCAAAAATCATCAGTATGGTGATGGCCCCCACGTAAATTAAGACCTGAACCGCAGCCAGAAACTCAGCCGAAAGGAGTATGTAGATCCCGGCCACGCCGAAAAGGCTCAGCACCAGAAACAGGGCGCAGTGAAAGATGTTCTTCAGGCTGACCACCATCACTCCGGAGCCAACTATTATGGCCGCCAGTATGTAAAAGACTGCCGCAGGTACTCCGGTCAACAACTTGTCTTTTCCTTTCCCGGATTCAGTTTCGGGCGATTCAAATCAACGGTTACGCCTCTGTCTTTCCCGAAAAAGGCTTTCCCGTGATCGCCAGCTTCTCCCTATCATATATCAGGTCCTTCTTATCATAAACCGAGAACTCATACAGCGGAACCAGCTTGATGGCTTTCCCCTTAACCGGACAGACCTCCTCGCACAGCCCGCAGTAGATGCAGATGCCGGTGTCGACCTCGAACACCTCCGCAAATCTCTTCCCCGCCTCGTCTTTGGCCGAGCTGAACTTGATGGCATTATTGGGGCAGGTCTTATAGCACAGGCCGCAGGCGATGCACTTCAGCTTGTCGGTTTCGGGATCGGAAAGCAGCACCACGCACCCGCGCGACCTTGCGGGCATGGTCCATCTCTCTTTGGGATACTGCAGGGTAACCGCATGCTTTCCCAAATGCTTGACCGTGACGGTCAAACCTAAAATCAGATTGTAGACTCCCGAGTATATTCTCTTGATCAACGCCATGTCACTGAGCGAAAAATCCGGTTAATATCAAATTCAAAAACGCCAGAGGCAGCAGGAACTTCCAGGCAAAGCCCATCAACTGGTCCACCCGAATACGGGGATAGGTCCACTTGAACCACATGATCAGAAAGATGACGCCGAAGGTCTTGCCCAAGAACCAGATCCACGAAGGAAGCCAGGGCCCGTGCCATCCCCCCAGAAACAGGGTGGTGGAGACGGCGCTTATGATAAAGAGATTGGCGTACTCGGCGAAGAAGAACATGGCGAACTTCATCCCGCTGTATTCGGTGTTGTAGCCTGCCACCAGCTCCTGCTCCGCCTCGGGAATGTCGAAGGGGGTTCGGTTGACCTCGGCGATGGCAGCGGTCAGATAAACCAGGAACCCGATGGGCTGTCTGACTATGTACCAGTCCCAGAAGTGCACCTGCGATTTCACGATCTCCACCATAGAGAGAGACTGAGCCAGAAGCACCACACCCAAGACGGACAAAGTCAGGGGAACCTCATAGCTGACGATCTGAGCTGCAGACCTCAAGCCCCCCAGAAGAGACCATTTGTTGTTGGACCCCCATCCCGCCATGAGGAGACCCACCACGGTGAAGGTGGTGATGGCCAGGATAAACAGTATGCCGATGTTGAGGTCTCTTACTATAAGACCATGCCCGAAAGGGATGCAGACATAAACGGTTAGAGCTGCGACGAATACCACCAGAGGGGCGATAACAAAGACGGGCTTGTCCACCTTGAGAGGGACCACGTCCTCTTTCTGTATCAATTTTATGGCATCGATGATGGTCTGCCTCCAGCCGTGCCAGCCGGTCCGCATGGGACCCAAGCGGACCTGCATGTGAGCGGATACCTTTCTCTCCCACCAGACTAAGAACAGTGCTGCAATGGAGATGAAAGCGATGATGACCCCCAGAATCAGGAGCATGGAGAGAACGTCCAGCCAGATCTGGGGAATGCCCCAGCGGGTGAATAAACCCTCCAGCCACATGTAAACTGCCTTGAAGACCTCGTCTAGCTCAAACAAAAGTTGTCTCCCGCTCCTTCGTAGTTGCCCGATTCATCGGGCTTGTCTCATCTATCCACATCCGGCATGATCACGTCCAGGCTGGCGAAGATCACCACCAGATCGGCGATCTTCCATCCCCTGACCATCTCCGGCAGGACCGCCAGATTGGAGAAGGAAGCAGAGCGAATCTTAACCCGATAGGGTATGGTCTTCTCACCCTCGGAGATGATGTAGAACCCCATCTCGCCGCGGGTGGACTCGACTCGGACGTAGGCTTCCCCTTTGGGCGGTTTGAATACCGGCTTGGTCTTGGTCTTGATCTCTCCCTCGGGGATCGACTCCAGGGCCTGCTCCACGATTCTGTTGGCCTGCCTCATCTCCTGAATTCTGACAATGTACCTGTCCCAGGTGTCCGACTTCGTGCCGGTGGGTATGTCAAAGTCGAATCTATCATATATGGAATAGGGCTCCTCTTTCCGGAGGTCCCATTTCAACCCGCTGGCCCGCAGGTTCGGGCCGGTGACCGAGTAGTCTATGGCCGCTTTCTGATCCAGTATCCCCACCTCCTTGGTCCTGCCCAAAAAGATGGGATTCTCGGTGAGAATGGCCTCGTACTCGTCCACCCTGGGCTTGAAGTACTTGACGAACTCCTTGGCCTTGGGGATAAACTCAGGAGGCAGATCGCGTGAGACCCCTCCCACCCGCATGTAGTTGAAGGTCATTCTCTGCCCGCAGGTCATCTCGAAAAGATCCAAAATCATCTCCCGCTCCCGGAAGCAATAGAGAAAGGGTGTGATGGCTCCCAAATCCAGCGCAAATGTCCCCAGCCATATCAAATGGCTGGCGATGCGGTTCAGCTCGTCCATGATCACCCGGATGTACTCTGCCCGCTCCGGCACCTCGACTTGGGCCAACTTCTCCACCGCCATGCAGAAACCGTGGTTGCAGATCATGGCGGTGACGTAATCGATCCGGTCGGTGTAGGGGATGAACTGGAGGTAGGTCCGATTCTCCGCGATCTTCTCCAGCGCCCGGTGAAGGTATCCGACTATGGGGACCACGTCCACGATCACCTCGCCATCCATTTTGAGCAGCAGCCGGCAAACCCCATGGGTGCTGGGATGCTGCGGACCCATGTTGACTATGAACTCCTCGGTGTCCGCCTTCTCCACGGTCAGAAGAGGCGCCTGCATGCTATTTCTTGGGTAGTCGGACAAAGTCCTTTCCCTCCCAGTCTTTTCTCATGGGGTGGCCCTCATCCCAGTCGTCGGGAAGCAGTATGGGTCGCGGATCAGGGTGATTTTTGAAGGTTGCTCCGAAAAGCTCCGCTATTTCCCTTTCGTGCCAGTTGGCTGCTTTCCAGACAGGGGTCACCGAGTCTATCTCGCCGTCCCTCTTCACTTTCGTTTTTATGGCTATCTTGTGCCGCTTGGCAAAGGAGAACAGGTTGTAAGCTATCTCCATGTACTCCACGTAGTCGATGCAGGTCTGGCAAGCCAGAAGGTCGAAGGAAAGCTCCGGATTCTCCTTGGCGAACCTGCACACCTCCAGGATGATATCCTTGTCCACTTTGAAGGCTGCATCTACCCCCACGAAGGGAATCTCCTCGATCTTTCCGGGAAATCTGTCTTGAAAGGCTTTGAAGATCTCTTCTTTGGTCATTGTTCCGATTCGCTTTAAATGGAAACCAGGTCCGTCAATGGCCGAATGTCGTTGCGAGGAGCCCTCAAGGGCGACGTAGCAATCTCCAATACGTCCTTCTCCGCGAGAGGAGATTGCTTCGCTTCGCTCGCAATGACGACTGCTACAGCTTCCGACGGCTCTGATTGGCTGTGTATCATCTCAACTCCAGTCCGCGATCTTTTCCTTCTTGATCTTCTCCTGCAGCTTGATGCATCCTTCCATCAGCGACTCCGGTCGGGGAGGACAGCCGGGAATGAACACGTCCACCGGAATGATCTGGTCCACTCCCTTCAATACGCTGTAACAGTCGTAGTAGAAAGGTCCCCCGGTCACGGCGCATCCTCCCATGGCGATCACGTATCTTGGCTCCGCCATCTGCTCGTACAGCCGTTTGACCCGGGGAGCCATCTTGTGCGTGACCGTGCCGGCCACGAACATCAGATCAGACTGACGGGGAGAGGCGCGAAAGAACATGCCGAAGCGGTCAAAATCGTACCGGGATGCCCCCGTGGCCATCATCTCCACGGCGCAGCAGGCGAGTCCAAACAGCATGTACCACAATGAGCAGGCTCGGGAGTAGTTGAGAACGTCGTCCAGGACTGTCGTCACCAAGCCGCCGCCGGGAAGGTGCTCCAGGTAGACCGGCACTTTCTTGATCAAACCCATTTCAAAGCTCCCTTCTTCCACACGTAGACCAAGCCGAAGATCAGGATGGCCAGGAATATCAACATCTCGATAAAAGCAAAAAGCCCCAGGCTTCGGTATACCACGGCCCAGGGGAACAGGAATATCACTTCCACGTCGAATATCACGAAGACCAGGGCGTAAAGGTAGTAACGAACGTTGTACTGCACCCGGGCGTCACCTATGGGCAGCTCACCACATTCGTAGCTTTCCAGTTTATCGGGGCTGGGGTGGTGGGGACGGACAAGACGGGCAAGGAAAAAGACGAATATCACGAAGACGACGCCCACCGCTAGGAAGAAACCAACGTATGCGTAATCCTGAAGCATAAATCAGTAGATCAACAAACCCGGTCCAGCCACTATGAAAAACCTGACCTCTTGCCCTGTGGAAGTCAGGTGCAAGTGAATTTCTTCACAAACAATCTACCTAAAAAACAACTTTTCCAAGTTTTGTCAAGAAGTTTTTGACAACTTTTTGTCTGATTTTTTTGTAACACACTAGAGGTGACACGTTGGAACGAGCAGGAGACACAAGGGTCGCTGTCGAAGTGATCCTTATAGGTCCAAACAGGCCGGAGGCAAACTCAAGCCGGGTTCCGGCCCCGGAGCCGGGGGAGCGACTCACCAGGCGCTCCCAATTTCTCCTTGACAAGGGGCGCGCCGGTTTTATTTTACGTCCGTGATTCGAATTCCTGTTTGGCCGGCTGGTACGGAAGTGGAAAATGCTCTTTTCTTAACAGGAGGTTGAAAGAATGAAGAAGACGGCAGTTCGGGGAATGGCATTGTCGCTTTCAGCAGTGATGGCTTGCGTAGTCCTGTCTTCGACAGCCCCCGCCCAGCAGTTGAAAATTGGCTACGTGGATGTCGTGCGCCTGAAGCAGCAGTACGCTGAATATCAGGCGGCAGAGGCGGACTTCGAGAAGTACATGGCCCGGCAGCAGGCCAAGGCGGACTCCATGCAAAAGGAGATGGAGGAGCTATTGGAACGACTGGACAAGCAGGACCTCATGCTCACCGAACAGGCGAAAAATGAGATCAGAGAGCGGCTTCTGGTCAAACAAAATGAATATCAGTCGTTCGTCAATGAGGTGATGGGACCTGAGGGCGAGGCAGCGCAAAAAGAGTTCGAGCTCTCCAAGCCCCTGATAGAGAAGATAAACACGGTGATAAAGCTCATCGCCCTCAAAGGGCAGTATGCCTATATCCTGGATTCAACTGCCGGAACCGTGCTGTACGGAGACGAAAAATACGATATAACGGATCAAGTGCTGGTAGAGCTTAACAAATAGCCTCCATCGGAGCTTGGGGGCCCGGATCAGGGCTCTGGAGGCCAAGGTAAAGGGTGACCAATTCGGCAGATTGGAAACCCTCGATTTTCCGCCCAAGGGTGGCAAGACTCTCCGGTGCTAAAGTTTCTGAAAAAAAATCGACTTTTTCCTTGACTCCGTTCGTAAGAATTGTTAGTTTTGGATTAAACAGCGAAACATTGGAGCGCGTATCACGGTTGGAGTCAACTTCGAGCGAAGAAAGGAGGAAGGGGACGAAAAAGCAAAACTAACTTAAGTGCGTCAATCGTCAGGAGGGGATGTACATTCTTTATTCTTTAATCCACGCAGAAAGCAAATTTCCTACAGCTTGTTTAGCTCCAGTTTGACCTACCGGAATATGCCACGGAGGCGCCAACGGTAGCCGGCATCAATCGGCTGAAAAGCAAAAGGGACGACCAACACGATCTTTGCCAAAGTCTGTTTGCGCGTCGAGAAAAAGCGAGTCTGGCTTAAAAGAAAAGCTCGGCTTTGCGTATAGCAAAGAGGGCTAAGCGGATATTCATTGTCTCGATTGTAAGAATCGACTTGGTTGGTAAACTGAGTCAGATGGAGAGGAGGTGTGGTAGGGAGCGATCGTTGGTGGTCAGATTATGCATCTTTGGAACCTGAAGGGGCGTAAAGGCAATCATGTGGGTATCAAAAGGAGGTGGTCTGATCAATGCTGAAGGGGAGATTAGAAGAGAGGGTGAGGGTAAACAGAAACTCTAATTCCTTTGTGAAAGGAGGTTTGGTGATGTCGCGGAACATCTTAGCAGGGCTTGTGGTCTTGGCTCTGGTTTTGGTCGGTTCGGCTGCTCTGGCAAATTGTGATAATCCTTTGAGCTACCAGGTCGTGCCCTCAAAGAGCGCGAATGCAGCGACGGTGAAGGTGTATCTGAGCAACTCAGTAGGGATGGCCGGTGCCTCCATACCTTTGAGCTTTGCTGCCATCGGATCAGACATCCAGTGCACCCAGATCAGCTTCAAGGGTTCGCGGGTTGAACATTTCAAGGGACAGTACCCTCAGATCGACAATGTCAACAAGAGAGTGCTCATCGGGCTGGTTCGAGACTTGGGTCCCGAGATTGACGACGTTCTCCCTGCGGGAGAGGGAGTAGTTGCAACCTTGCACTTTGTGTCGGAGAAGAACAAGTGCCGCCCTGAGCTCGAGATCATCGCCTGGCCGCTTTCTGCGGGAAAGCTCTACTTCGACATGGTAGATCATAAGGGCAGCTCCATCTGTCAGAAGAAGGTGAAGGACCAGGCCATCGCCATCCCCATCAAGGATGGTGGTAGCACTGAAGCGGTAGAGCCGGAGGCCAAGACCTCCACGTTCCAGCTGGAGCGCAACTATCCCAACCCGTTCAACCCTGAGACGGTTCTTAAGTTCAACCTGCCTGAAGCTTCCAAGGTCGATCTGAAGGTTTACAACATCCTGGGTCAGGTAGTCAGGACCCTGGTGGACGAGGAACTTCCGGCGGGGCCGCACTCGGTTGTCTGGGACGGGAGAAATGATCAAGGTTCAGACGTGGCCAGCGGAGTGTACTTCTACCGCATCCAGGCCGGCAGCTTTGAGTCGACCATGAGAATGACTCTGCTAAGATAAGGGAAGGACACACCCACCCTGCGTTTGGGGGGCTGACCAATGTAACCAGAAGAGAAGATAAATCCCTGGCCCGTACGGGCCAGGGATTTTTTTGTATCTATTGGGCCCTGCGCGGTCGCTCATTATTTAGTTGACTTTTCAATTCAAAGAATATAGAATGACCATCCGAATAGGATATTATCGGGGCGTGGCTCAGTCTGGTTAGAGCGCTTGGTTCGGGACCAAGAAGTCGCTGGTTCAAATCCAGTCGCCCCGATTTGAATTTCGGCTCATCGTTCACGGTTCACAGTTGACGGTACATGCGAGAAGCCAAAACATTCATCGGCGTGATCGGGGCGGGAGCTTGCTCGGACGAAGCGGGCAGGTTATCCGAGGAGGTGGGGAGGAATATAGCGAGAGTTGGAGCGGTCTTGGTTTGCGGCGGCATGGGTGGGGTGATGGAGGCTGCCTGCAGGGGAGCAAAGAAACATGGCGGCTTGACCATCGGGATTCTGCCCGGTACAAACAAGGCTGAGGCCAATCCGTACGTCGACTTTCCCGTAGTCACCGGACTGGGGGAGGGAAGAAACCTCCTGGTGGTGCGCAACTCGGACGCCGTCATCGCTCTTCCGGGAGAATTCGGAACGTTATCTGAGATTGCCTTCTGCCTGAAGCTGGGCAAGCCGGTTGTCGGCCTTTCCACCTGGGAGGTCTCAGATCAAATGATGCGCGCCGGGAACGCAGAAGAAGCCGTCAGCATGGCATTGGTGCAGGCTAGAGCCTCAAGAACAGAGTCATGAATGACAAGTCAGAGGGAATGGCAAGCGCCCGTCTGATAATCTCCGGGTACGTTCAGGGCGTGGGCTTCAGGTGGTGGGTGATGAGAAAAGCGCAGGAATACAGTCTCAAGGGTTACGTGCGGAATCTGTACAGCGGCGACGTAGAAGTTAAGGTGGAGGGATACCGGCCCATGATCATCGATTTCGTCAAAGAGGTGAAGACCGGACCCAGGTCCGCGCACGTCACCGACGTGAAGGTGGAGTGGGGCGAGTACGAAAACGAATTCAAGAACTTCGATATAAGATTCTGACGAGGTCCCATCATGCCACAAAGTTATCCAGATACCGCCAGGCTGAGAGAGCTTATCCGAGACGTACCCGACTACCCCAAAAAGGGAATCGTGTTTAAGGACATCACCACCTTGATAAAGAAGGGAGACGCCTTCGACGAGGTGATAAACATATTCCACGAGAAATGCAAAGATAAGAAAGTCGATCTGGTAGCCGCTGTGGAATCGCGCGGATTCATCTTCGGAGGGGTCCTAGCCAATCGACTAAAGGTGGGTTTCATTCCGATACGGAAATTCGGGAAACTTCCTGCCGATACAGTCGAGCAAAAATACGACTTGGAATACGGCACCGACACTCTGGAGATCCATAGGGACGCTATCAAGCCCGGGCAGCGGGTTTTGATAGTGGACGATCTTCTGGCAACCGGAGGAACCGTTGCGGCAACCTGCAAGCTGGTGGAGAAACTGGGAGGAGAGGTAGCAGGAATCCTGGTGATGATCGAGCTGGGATTTCTAAATGGGAGAGACAAGATAAAGGGTTACGACCTTTTCACTCTGCTGACATATGACTGAACACGCTGACGGTTCGCGGTCTGTAGTTCAAGGCGCGTCTTTCACGTGGCCCTGCCGCAAACCATGAACTTGTTGTAAGAGCACGGGCCCCGCCTTCGGCTAGGCCTGCGGAACAAGGTTGGGCAAAGGACCTCTCCCCCATAGTCCCCCTCTCCATGAAATGGAGAGGGGGAAACAGGGGGTGAGGTGAGCGAGGTGATAGGGAAGAAGGGTACCATTAACCGTGAACAGTGAACTATTAACCGAATTACCCGTGCCCCCGTAGCTCAGTTAGGATAGAGCAGTGGTTTCCTAAACCATTGGTCGCCCGTTCGAGTCGGGCCGGGGGTATTTAATTCGGTTCGTGGTTCATGGCTTCGAGGGGGCGAGGCCCGCCTCTGGTGCTTCCATCGTTACATCATCGGAGTGTAATGCACTTGCCGGTAAGCTCAGTGATGAGCCTTGAACGTCAAGTTGACTGAGAGGACTATTAGTGCCGATACCGGCATAGTCTCCTGAGCTGGACAGTCCCACGACGGTGCAGTCATCAACCCAACCACCTCCACTGCCGCTACCGGTCCCGTCGTCAGTGCGCTGTCGCCTGAGGTCACACCACAGATTGAAAATATTACAGCGTGGACACCATCCGCGACCGGCTCGCCGGAGTTGTCAGTTAGTAGCCCCTGAACGGTCACCAATTGTGGCACATCTGCAATCTTCACCGGCTTACTTCTGGATGGAGGATGGCGCGTGATGAGGCCTCGAAGCACCAGGCAGGAGTTCTGGAACGACCGTAACGTGGGGGTGTCTTTACCAGAATCGGGGCTTCAGTATTCCCCCGTTTTCGCGGACATACGGCTATGAAAGGGAGAAAAACGTCTTGCTTTTAGGAAGAATAGCGTTATATTGGATCCATTCGGTGTTGTCACTTCATCACTGCGCTCATATGCCATGAAAACCGTTTTCTGCAAGTCGGAAGGATCGGCGTCGTGCATTTCTCTGGCAAAATGCAGCTCGCGATGGCTGGTGGTGAGTAATTCTCAGAACTCGATTCCCGAAGGACCCGGTCTTTCCAGTTTGCAGGTTGGAAGTCAAGGGAAGAGATGATTCTGGGCAGTCAATAGGTATCCACAAGTTGAAAGGAGGTGATAGAAGATGAAAAAGTACAACGCACTTTGTTTTGCATTGTTCCTTGGTCTAGCCGTCCTGGCGGTGCCTCTGGTGGCCTCGGCTGAGTGCATCGACGTCACCCCGGCAAGCTGGGACTACGGTGACGTCGAAGTCGGCGCCAGCGAGTCGCAGATTATCACAATCCATAGTTGCGGGGCTACGGCGCTTAACATTAATTACCTGGAAATAATCAAGGACGAAACCGGAGCTCCCTCATTCGCGTATGAAATCAGTTCGCCAATACCGGACGTTCCATTTTCTCTTCAGGGATCAGCACACCCTGACTTTCCCGAAGGAGAAGCCTTGGATGTCGAGATTACCTTCACTCCGCCCGACGTTGGCGCTCACGAGGCTTTCCTATACATAACACATGACGCTAATGGGGGCGAAACATCTGTCACTCTCTTTGGCGTCGGTGTTTCCGAAGAGCCGGAGCCCGGTGAGGTCATGGCCAAACTCATTGACTCCGTCGAAGCCTTCGTGGAGGCGGGCTGGCTTGTAGGGGACGGCCCAGGTAGCTCGGCCAGCGGTCGCCTCAAGGCCTTCCGAAACATGCTCAACGCCGCGAATGACCACATCGAGGACGGTAATATTGCTTTGGCCTGCGAGCAGCTTCAGGACGCCAGGAACCGGGTTGACGGACTCCATCCGCCACCTGATTTCGTTGTCGGTCCCGCCAGAGCCGAGGTGGAAGCGATGATCGTTGAAGTCATGGCTGAACTGGGATGTCCGTAGGTTTGGACAACAGACCTGAATGAAGAAAGCCAGGAGCAGTCGTTCTAGAAATGATGCGTCCCCCTCAGGTGGGACAGACCTTTGGGGTCGTCTGGGCGGCAGCTATATATGCGTTGCGGCCTTTGTCGCCGGTGCATCGGTGATGATCGTAGAGCTGACCGCCAGCCGTGTGCTTGCGCCCAGTTTCGGCAACACGCTCTATACGTGGACCTCACTGATCGGCGTGGTTCTCGTAGCCCTGAGCGTGGGATACTATGCGGGTGGACGATTGGCCGACCGCTACCCGACACCGAAGACGCTCCTGCACCTGATCTCCGCCGCCGCCCTTTTCGTGCTGGCCGTGCCCATCCTGAGCGGATTGGCTATCGTTGCGCTGGCTCCCGGAGGCCAAGAAGTGGATATCATTTTGGGTCCCCTTTACGCGGCGCTGCTGCTGTTCGCCATACCCGGTTGTCTGCTCGGTACGGTGACGTCTTTCTGCGTCAAGTTGCTCAGCCAGCGAACACAC
>CAYFQZ010000206.1:0-4444 GCA_964345305.1 uncultured Ignavibacteria bacterium
TTGTTGTAATCTTCTTTGTGACCGCGATGGCGCTGGCCATCGTGGTTCTTTCATACCTGCTGGGCAAAAGGATTTCGACCAAGGAAAAGCTCTCCACCTATGAGTGTGGAAATCCACCTTTCGAGGATGCCAGGGGAAGGTTCTCCGTCAAGTTCTACCTGATCGCCATTCTCTTCATAATATTTGACATAGAGGTTGTCTTTTTGTACCCCTGGGCGGTAATATACAAAAAACTGGCCCTTTTTGGCTTGATCGAGATGGCCGTATTCCTCCTGATCCTTCTGGCCGGATATTTCTACATAATAAAGAAGGGTGCGCTCAGGTGGGAGGAGAGCGAAGAGATCACCTGATTGTTGCGAAGGAAGAAGATGGGGTTGGAGGAACGCATACCGCGGGGCATACTGCTCACAGTCGCTGACAAAGTAGTGAACTGGGCCAGGAGTTCGTCCGTGTGGCCCTTCGGCTTCGGGCTGGCTTGCTGCTCCTTTGAGGCGCTGGCCGCGTTCGCTTCCCGGTTTGACATGGCGCGCTTCGGAATGGAGGTCTACAGGGCATCTCCGAGGCAGGCCGACTTGATGATAGTTGCCGGACGCGTTTCGGTCAAGATGGCTCCCCTGGTCCGGCTGCTTTACGAGCAGATGACCGAGCCCAAGTGGGTTGTCGCCATGGGCGCCTGCGCATCCACCGGTGGAGTTTTCAACAATTACGCTATAATCCAGGGGGTGCACAAGATCGTGCCGGTGGACATATACGTTCCAGGGTGTCCGCCCAGGCCGGAGCAGTTGATTGACGGAGTGATGAAGTTGCACAAGAAGATACGGCAAGAGTCTTTGAGAAAGCTGTCAACGGATTAGACGGATCGGTCAGCGGGTTAAACGGATGAAACGGATTGGACGGGTGGAACGGATGAATCAACGCATGGAACGCCCAAATGGGCGGCCGTCTGGACGGATTTAACGGAGATGTAGGGAAGAATATGGGCCTGGAGGAGTACATACCCAGGGGGATACTTCTTACCACCGTTGATAAGGTTGTCAACTGGTCCAGGAAATCTTCCGTCTGGCCTTTGACCTTTGGCTTGGCCTGCTGTGCCATAGAGATGATGGCCGCCGCCGCCTCTCGTTTTGACATCGCGCGATTCGGAATGGAAGTCTACAGAGCTTCCCCCAGACAGGCAGATCTGATGATCGTGGCCGGACGGGTCTCCAACAAGATGGCGCCGGTTATCAGGCTGCTTTATGACCAGATATCAGAGCCCAAGTGGGTCATCGCTATGGGCGCCTGTGCCTCGACCGGCGGCGTATTCAACAACTATGCCATCATCCAAGGGGTGGACAAGATCGTGCCGGTGGACATATACGTTCCGGGATGTCCCCCCAGGCCCGAGCAACTGCTCGAAGGGATAATGAAACTGCACAAGAAGATACAGCAGGAGTCGTTGAGGGAGCGCTAAAGAGGCTTGTCAACGGATTGAGCGGATTAAACGGATAGGAGGGCGGACGGGTGAACGGATTGAACGGATTGAACGGATTAAGCGGATAGGAGGGCGGACGGGTCAACGGATTAAACGGATGTAACGGATAGTGTCACCGGAAAGTTCGGAGTGCTGAGTTGGTGGGTTTCATACTGACAAAACTGAAAGAGAAATTCCCGCAATCGGTTCTGGAGAGCGCCGAGTTTCGAGGAGAACTGACCATTGTGGTGAAGAGGGAGGATGTCGTTCCCGTGTGCACTTTCTTAAGGGACGATCGTGAGCTTTCCCTTAGATTCCTCTCTGATCTGACCGCGGTGGATCGTCTGGGAAGAAAGCCGAGGTTCGACGTGGTCTATCACCTTTACTCCCTGGAGAAGAACCATCGGGTCAGGTTGAAGGTAGGAGTCGACGAAGACGAAAGCGTGCCCTCAGTCACCGCCGTCTGGAGTAATTCCAATTGGTTCGAGAGAGAGGTTTTCGACATGTTCGGGATCAGGTTCGACAATCATCCCGACTTGAGACGGATCTTGATGCCGGATGATTGGGAAGGTCACCCGCTGAGAAAGGATTTTCCGTTGACCCGGGAAGAGGTAATGTTCACGCATAATAAGAACCGCCCTCCTAGAATCGAGGATTAGAAAGGGCTTAGCCCTGAAGTTGAGTAGAGGCAAGATTTGAATCCACAGGCTGCGACACGGTTTGAGAAGATCGGCAAGAACACCATGGTCATCAACATGGGGCCGCAGCATCCTTCCACTCACGGCGTTCTAAGGGTGATACTGGAGCTGGACGGAGAGACGGTGGTTAAGGCCACGCCTGATATAGGATTCTTGCATACCGGCATAGAGAAGACCATGGAGAACAAAACCTATGCTCAGGTGATACCTCTGACCGACAGGATGGACTACGTGGCGAACCTCTCCAACAACTTAGCCTACCTTCTATCCGTGGAAAAACTGTTGGACGTCCAGGTTCCCCCCAAGGCTCAGATCGTCAGGGTGCTTTTAACCGAGTTGACCAGGATCAACAGCCATCTGGTCTGGGTCGGCTCTCATGCCATGGACATAGGTGCCATGAGCATGCTGGTTTACGCCTTCCGGGAGAGGGAGAAACTTCTGGATTTATTCGAGCTCTGCTCGGGTCAGCGGATGATGACCTCCTACTTCAGGATCGGCGGGTTGGCCCAGGATATACCTGACGGATTCGAGGCTCAGGTCAAAGAGATTGTAGATACGTTTCCGGGACGAATCGATGATTACGAGAACCTTCTGACCAAGAACAGAATCTGGCTGAATCGGACCCTGGGAGTGGGAAAGATCTCTGCGGAGGATGCCATCAACCTAGGCGTCTCGGGTCCCATCCTCAGAGCTTGCGGGGTGAAATGGGATATCAGGAAATCCAATCCCTATTCGGGATACGATCAATTCGACTTCGACGTGCCCACTCGGAAAAACGGTGACTGCTATGACCGCTACCTGGTCAGAGTGGAGGAGATGAGACAGAGCCTGAGGATCGTCAAACAGGCCTTGGCTGGTATTCCCAAAGGCGACTACGTGGCCAGAGTGCCGGGAGTGGTGCTTCCTCCCAAAGAAGAGGTGGTCTCCAATATCGAAGCCTTGATTTTTCAGTTCAAGTTAGTCGTGGAGGGTTTCTCGCCGTCTGTCGGAGAAGTCTATCACTCCATCGAGGGACCAAAGGGAGAAATCGGATACTATATTGTCTCGGATGGATCGAACAAGCCATATCGGGTGAGAGTCAGACCTCCCTGCTTTGTCAACCTGAGTGCTCTTCCCAGGATGATCGAGGGGAGGCTGCTGGCCGACGTGGTGGCGACCATAGGCAGTATCGACATAGTGCTCGGGGAGATTGATAGATAAAGAAAGTCTGAGAAGTTCAAGGATTCAAGGGTTCAAGGATTGTACTGATGCTGAGTGAGGGTGCCCGAAAAAGAATCGCGGATCTGAAAGACAGATTCACTCACAGGAAAAGCGCCATCCTTCCAGCCATGCACGTGGTGCTGGAAGAGGTGGGATACTATAACAGGGATATCATGAAGCAGGTGGCGGAGCTTCTTGAGTTGAGCGAGATGGAGGTCACTGAGACTCTCTCTTTCTACACTTATTTTCCGAAGGAGGGGGTGGGCAAGTATCACATTCAGGTGTGCACGAACGTGTCTTGTATGATTCTCGGAGCGGAGCAACTGGTGAGCTATCTGGAAGAGAAACTCGGAATAAAAGTGGGAGAGACGACCACAGATGGATTGTTCACTCTTACAGCAGTTGAATGTCTGGGCTCGTGTGGCACGGCCCCGGTGATGCAGATAAATCAGGAGTATTACGAGAGTTTGACTAAGGCGAAGGTGGATGGGATTCTAAGTTCTCTAAGAGAAGGAAAAACGATCTAGTCTCGCATGGAAAAGATTCTGTTCAAACATATAGACGTGCCCGACCAATACAAGATCGACACCTATATCAAGAACGGCGGGTACCAGGCTCTGCCCAAAGCCTTGAAGGAGCTCAGTCCCGATGATCTGATCGAGATGGTGAAAAAGTCGGGCTTAAGGGGAAGGGGAGGAGCAGGTTTCCCCGCTGGAATGAAATGGGGTTTCGTGCCCAAGGACTCACCCAGACCCAGGTTCCTGTTGTGCAACGCAGATGAGGGAGAGCCGGGGACCTTCAAGGATAGGGCGCTGATTGAAAACGACCCTCATCAGTTGATAGAGGGAATAATCATTGCGTCGTACGCGATCGGAGCGCACCAGGCCTACATCTATATCAGGGGGGAATTCTATTTCGGAGCAGAGAGATTGAAACAGGCCATAGCGGAGTGCTATCAGAAAGGATATCTGGGAAAGAATATCCTGGGATCCGGTTTCAATCTGGATCTGGACATATACAGAGGAGGGGGAGCCTACGTCTGCGGAGAGGAGACCTCGTTGATGGAATCGGTGGAGGGAAACAGGGCCAACCC
>CAYFQZ010000207.1:0-6243 GCA_964345305.1 uncultured Ignavibacteria bacterium
TTGTTACCACGATTCCGACCGTGTCGGCATGCGCTTCGCCCGTGTTGGTCTCCACATACAGACGGATAGAGTAGTCCGTCACATTCAAGAAACTTACCAGCCAGTTAGCCAGCAGTCCGTCTGCCACCATCTTGGTAGAAGAGGTCATGGGAATCCAATAAGCCGGCGACTCTCCGTAGCCATATTCCAGAGTGTAACGCTGAAACCCCGGAGCAACGGTGTAGCCCTGAATGGCAACGAAGCCGCTGACCGTATCACCCTGAGCGGGCGACGTGATCTTGACGTAGGTATCGTTGCCAGCTATTACGTGAACGCTGGCCCGGTTCTGCTCTCCCACTCTCAACCTCAGGGTAAACAAACCGACCAAGCCGCCACTGTTCCAGACACCCAGGGTGTCTCGCGTTACCGGCTGGATGGAGCTTGCGATCTGGGTCCAATCGTCGGGCCACAAACCTTCTCCATACTCCAGCACGTAGCCGCTGAAATTGGGACCACTGGCCGTCCCCATCACGGCCACAGATCCCGAGACCAGAGCGTTCTCGGTAGGATAGTCTATTCTGGCCATCATGCCTGAGAGCAGCTCCAAAGCAGAATTCAGATTGACACGCCCATGCCCACTGTAAACGTCCTTGCCGGGAGAATACAGGCTGTCGCCGCCGTACGGATAGACTACATCATCTGCCGACTGTGTAATCATCTCCTTCACCCGCGTGACGCTGATGCCCGGCGACGCCGCCAGAATGTACGCCGCGACACCAGCCGCACAGGGAGCCGCCATGCTCGTTCCGTTCGCCAAATAATACCTCTCATCCACTATGTGCCTGTCAGGGAAGCCATCCTCGGAATACATATCGGTGCCCTCGGCTCTCAGGGACAGTATGTCCTCCCCCGGAGCCACCACGTCCAGGTGTTCTCCATAGGTGGAAAAACGGGTTACTTCGTCATGGCTGTTCGAGGCGCCGACGGTCAAGACTCCTTCGTAGGCGGCTGGATAATTGAGTTTCTCCGTACTGTCGTTGCCGGCCGCGGCCACGGGCAAAACGCCCATGTCGATGGCGTAATCTAAAGCATCCTTTATCAGCTTGGAAGGGTGGGCGCTCCCCCAACTCATGTTGATCACGTCGCATCCGAGCTCGGCGGCGTAAACGATGCCTCTGGCGCTGAGCGACATGAAGGCGTGCGGGAAGAGCTTGACGGCGACGATGTTGCAGGGGGTGTTTATGCCGGCGATTCCGACTCCGTTGCCGCTGACCGCGGCGACTATTCCGGCACAGTGCGTGCCGTGTCCGTGAGTGTCAGTGGGATCGTTATCCTCCTGTATCGCCGCCGAATCTCCGGAAAAATCCCAGCCGTGCAAATCGTCGACGAATCCGTTGTGGTCGTCGTCTATTCCGTTGCCGGGAATCTCCCCTCGATTGGCCCAGATGTTGTCTCTCAAGTCCTCGTGGTCGATGTCCACCCCGGTATCCAGTATTCCGACCAAGGGGATGATCTTCTCATCATCTCGCTCGAAGGCCTCCAGAGCATCCATATCTGCGTCCTGGCTGCCGAATTTCATAACAAGTTGGTGTCCCTGCGCCCGATCATTGCCGTAGTATCCCTGGCTATCGTTTTGTGCCAAGCCCAGGTTGTTCAGATACCACTGGTGCCGAAACAGCGGATCATCGGGTTCATCAAAGAGCGTCAGCTCATAGTCCAGCTCCGCGTACTCCACCTCCGGCCTGCTCTCATACTCCATTTTCATCTGATGCAGATCCGTCCCGTGGGGCACCTCCAGCACGTACGCGCCGGAGAGCGCCTCTGATGTTGACACTGCCTGTTCAAACTTCGCGAACAGCTTCTCCCGCTTACTCACCCTGAACTTGAGGGCGAGGCTGTCCAAATGCACCAAGCCGGTGGTTACGCTTCCATGAGACTTACCCGGGGTAATCGCCCTGTCTACTTCCGCCTTGAGTTTTACGATAAGCCTGGTCTGGGCAAACTGAGCACCGCCCTGGTCCGCTTGGCCAGCCTGCATCTGCTGTGAATGGCCGGATTGAGTTGCTAGCCAGAGCACAAAAGTAAAGAGCAGGTTTACGGCTAAGAGGAGGTTCTTCCGTCCCACTGGGCTTACCCTTTCCACTGCTTCAGTATTTTCCCCTGGTACAGACTACTGCAAACACTATTCCAAAAGACGCCTCTGCCCTCTTTTCAGCTAATTTATTCACTGCCATCCACATCCAGGCAAGCGGATGTCGGCGAAATCGACGAACGCCGCAGGAATTGGCGATAGATCGGGCATACGGGTCTCGGATTTTTCATCCAAGCTGTTTGATCTCAAGTATTTGGCGGTTCGCAGAATTTCTCGAATGCCAAACTCTGCTCGTCCTTTGACAGCCACCATAAGACGCTCTTGGCTCCAGACTCTTCACTCCCTGTGTCTGCCCCACAGACGGGATTCACAGAAATCTGGGGTTATTATCTTCCTGTTTGAACACATCGGCTTTCGGTGCTTTCGAAAAACAAGCCCGAAGACCACGTCCCGCTCACTGCCGATTCCTCCTTCCCCACGCAGCCGTGCGCATCCGGCGTCTCTCTGTCCAGATAGAGACTTACAAAGGTCCTGATGACCACGATGCTGCCCGACAGAGCCATATCCTCCAGGGCGCGGGGTTATGGTACTGGCTTAGGACACTCTGTACGTCTCTAAAATGCATTACGCAAAAGAAGGGCTGTAGATCAAAACCAGCCGACCGCGCGTTTCCGGGTCACCGAATCCTTTACTCGTCTCACGGTGACCTGTCTTTTCAAATTCCTCCTAGCCCGGCAGCGTAAATGCTCCGCGCTAAGGGAGCTCGAATTTCATACGCTAACCAAAAATCTTTATCTACCGCCGAGCTTTTGGAGAACATCTGAATTCCCCTTGAAGCACCCGGCGGCTATCTACCGGCCTTTCCGTTATCCTCGATGATTGCTGGGCAAAAGGGAAGACGTGACGAACCGGAACCATGTCACGCTTGCGAGAAACTCACTGCAGCCAACCGGATGGCGCTTCCGACCGAGCCAGAGAAAACCGGACTCCTGACCCCTTGCGAGAAGGCTGTGATCGCTTCGATAACGCAACTTCTCTCTGTCTTTCTTCAAAACCACGGGACACGGTTCCTAACTCCGGACGCCCTCGACTAGTTCGCCACCTCAAGTCATCACCTCAGTCGACTTCCTGTCCCGTCCGGAATCGCGCCAACCCTTTCACGGAAGCTAAAACACTTGAGGGCAGATCCAAAAAAGGGAGCCCAGACTATTACGAAACGACTAAGAGGCGGTAGATAAAGGTCTTTTCTTAATCGTTGGTTGTTGCCGGGCTCCCTCTTCAGACCGTCAATCTGCTGGGTAGAACCTACATTTGACCTTATTTCCCGGCTTGCAAAGGAACTCCATGCTAGATCTGGTTCGGTTATTTCAATAAATATTATAGTCACTTTTACCTACCTTGTCAAGAGAAAAAAACAGGGGCTGCTCGATTTTCTTTGGCCGATCTCCTGCCAGTCCGAGCCAGGCGCGCTTGCGCAAACCAGCCTCAAGCGCAGAGTGCTCATATCTTGAACAACGGGGTGTTTGTCTATCCATGCTCACTTCTGCCCGCAAGCCGGTCGGCTCGAAGCGGAAAAAAACGCTCATCAGACTATCCGCCGGCGTTCAGGCTGGCTTGCCTGCCAGATCACCCAAAAACAACTTGACTTGAAACGCTTCGATAGGTAAAATGCAAGGTGTGACGCTAACCCGCGAGCAGATGACCCGTCCGGGTCAGTATCTGCTCGACCCGGTCCGGAGCGGATGAAGCGGTGATTGAGGACACGTGATCAAGTATGTGGAGAGATTCGATAATAGTCACTTTCCTGGTCTCAACGTGCGCTGTGGCGCTGCTGACGTGTGCCAGCACGAGCAGGGACGAGGGAGAAATGAACATGCTCGAGTTTGTTCCTGACGGAATCTATGGCTGGAAGGTGCAGGATAAGGTCGAAACCTATGACCGCGAGACCATTTTCGACTACATCGATGGAGCCGGTGAGATCTATTTGATGTACGATTTCCGCCGGGTGGTGGTCTTTCACCTGACGCGAGCCTCCCAGCCGCAAATCACGATCGAGGTATTCGACATGGGCTCGTCCGGGGACGCCTTTGGCGTCTTCAGCCACGCCCGCGAAGGCGAGGAGGAGGGCATCGGTCAAGGCTCTGAGTACCGGGGCGGTGTTCTGTGTTTTTGGAAAGGTGAGTTCTTCGTCTGTGTGTTTTCGGAAGGTGAGACGCCGGAAGCTGAGAAGGCCGTGGCTGAGCTTGCCGCAAGAATCGCGGAAAAGATCACGGTCACCGGAGCCAGGCCGAAGTTGATCGACTATCTTCCGGATCAAAGCCTGGCGGAAAACAGCGTTCGCTATTTCCATAAGCACACCTCCCTCAACTATCACTATTTCGTGGCCAGTGAGAACGTTCTCAAGCTCGGCATGCACACCCAGGCGGTGTTGGCCAGATACGAGCCGACTTCCAGCTATCTTCTTTGCGTGAGTTATCCAGACCAAGGGCAGGCCGGGGAAGCTTTTGGCAGTTTCGTAAGTTCGTACATTCCGGAGGCGGCAGAATCGGGCGCGGCACGGATGGATGACGGGAAATGGACAGCAGTCAAACAGCAGGGACCGTTCGTGGTTGTCGTTTTTGATGCGCCGACGAAAGCTGACGCTCAGAATCTGATAAAGATCACCCGAAGCAGATTACCACAGTCAATCTCGAAATAGGGGAGGAATCCATGAAAGAGGGCGAAAGGATCATCACGCGCAGAGACTTCCTTCGAGAGGCTACTTACGCTACCGTCGCCTTTGCCATGGGCCTGCTTCCAGAGGAAGAGAAGACCGTCGAGCTTCCGGCAAAGACCCGGGTGGTTCTGATCAGGGACCCGGATGCGTTTGACGACAAAGGGCGCTTCAATGCCAAGGTGATTCAGAGAATGCTGGACGATGCGGTAACCGCCCTCTTTGACAAGAAGGATCCGGTGGAAGCATGGAAGCTTCTGGTCAAACCTACGGATGTGGTAGGGATCAAGAGCAACGTCTGGGGCCCACTTCCCACGCCCCGGGAAGTGGAAGGAGCCATCACAAAACGTGTGATGGATGCAGGCGTTTCCGAGAAGAACATCGACATTGATGACCGCGGCGTGCTGCGCAACCGGACTTTTGCCAAGGCAACCGCCCTGATCAACACCCGCCCGCTCAGAACCCACGCCTGGTCAGGGGTGGGAGGATGCATCAAGAACTACATAATGTTCTCGCCCAGCCCACCCAAGTATCACCCGGACTCCTGCGCCGACCTGGGAGCGCTCTGGAGCCTGCCTGTGGTGAAAGGTAAAACCAGGCTGAATGTAT
Organism: uncultured Ignavibacteria bacterium; assembly: GCA_964345305.1. GTDB lineage: Bacteria > Zixibacteria > MSB-5A5 > MSB-5A5 > SM1-73 > SM23-73-3. Next base: position 5,394 of record CAYFQZ010000207.1, read on the forward strand.
TGGTCATGCTTGGGCCTCAGTTCCACAATGTGGGACGGCACCATTTCGACCCGAAGTACACCTGGCCCTATAAGGGCCTGCTGGTCGGAACGGATCCCGTGGCGCTTGACGCCGTGGGCCTGCGCATCTTTGGGGCCAAGCGTCTTGCCTATTTCGAGGAGGAACGTCCTTTGAAGCCCCCTGCCCATCACATCGTATTGGCCGATACCAGGCACAAGCTGGGTACCAGCGATCTGAGAAGAATCGAGCTGGTGAAGCTGGGATGGAAGGAGGGAATCCTGATATGATGGCGCTGCGCTGCTGACGCCGTTTGTCTGTCTGCTCAGGGCAGTATGCAGCTCACCCTACTCTCTTGAAAGCTGTATCCTATCACCGCATCTCTGAGAAACGCTCCCTGTCTGTGACAGGGGCACCAGATGACCCTTCCGCGCTCAAATTCGGGATTCATCCGGGTCCTTAAATCCAGGTCTGCCTTTCGGGATATGAGATTGGTCCAGAGAAGCTCGGCCATTCTCTTCGCGTCATCCTCGGAAATTAGGACACCCTCAAGGTTCTCGCCGCGTAGGTTTTGTGTTTCCAGTTGAGGTTGCGTCCTGATGTAGGCCAGGCCGATTTCCGCGACTTTCTTCAAATTGGCCAGCTCAAACGCAGGCACGTAGAAGAGAAACGGCCTGAATTTATCCTGGGCACCGAACAGGCCGATCTCGGAGGGCAGAAGCTCAAATACTTGCCGAATCGAAGAACCTCTCCCCTGTCGGAATTTCAACTCAAAAACCCAGAACGGGTAATAGCCGGGCGACCTTCGCGTTTCCGGCAGCGGCTCCTCTTTTGCCTTCGCCACCTCTGCTCT
>CAYFQZ010000208.1:0-1505 GCA_964345305.1 uncultured Ignavibacteria bacterium
ATTAAGGGAGACGCGGACGCTGACTATATCCAAGAGGTTGCCAGATACGTAGATGAAACCATGAAGGAAGTGTCGGAGAGATTGTCGAACAAGCTACCCTTGAGAGTTGCAGTGCTGGCAGCCATGAGCATAACCGATGAATTGTTCAAAGAAAGAGGAGACAAGGAGAAAACGCTTCTTAACTTAGAGGAAAGATCTCAATCCCTTCTTGAACAGTTAGATAGCAGGATCGGTCGGGAAGATATCTGAAGCTTTTTTGTTTTTTGTTCCCCACTTCTGTTGGTTGGTTTTGCCCGCCCGGTATTCTCGGCGGCAAGGGTCGCCGGGTTAAGGGCAGAGCCAAAAGAACAAGTGGGGTTTTTCATATAGGATCCAGGTGATCCACGAGGAAGGAGAAACCGTTATGAGCAATGTGATGATGATAGTCGTAGCAGCGAGTGCCGCAGTTTTGGCCTTCCTTTTGGGATGGTTTATCAGCCGCAGGATCGGAGAGATGAAACTGGGCAAGGCTGACGAACTGGCCAAGAAGATCATCCAGGAGGCGGAAAAGGAAGCGGAGATTAAGAAGAAGGAGGCGATCTTAGAGGCCAGGGATGAGTGGTATAAAGCCAAGGTCAATTTCGAGAAGGAACTTCAAATCAAAAAGTCCGAGCTGGGACGACTGGAGAAGAGATTTGCGGAAAGAGAAGCTAATCTGGACCGGAAAGTGGATATCCTGTCCAAAAAGGAACGGGAGATCCAGAACCGGGACAAAGTCCTTTTCGCCCGCGAGAAGGCGGTGAGAACCAAAGGTGACCAGCTGGACAGGCTGATCGCAGACCAGAACAAGCAGCTGGAGAAGATCGCTCAGATGACCTCGGAGGAGGCCAAGAAACTCCTGATGGAGAATCTGGAAAGCCAGGCCCGGCAGGCGGCAGCGCAGCTGATTAAGGAGATCAAGGAACAGGCGGAACAGACCGCAGAGAAAGAGGCCAAAAACATAATCATCTCGGCGGTGCAGAGATGCGCTGGCGACCACACGGTGGAATCAACCGTATCGGTAGTCAATCTTCCCAACGAGGAGATGAAGGGGCGCATCATCGGAAGAGAAGGACGAAACATCCGTTCCTTCGAAACCGCCACTGGAATCGATGTGATCGTGGACGACACGCCGGAGGCGGTTATACTCTCGGGCTATGATCCCATCAGGAGGGAAGTCGCCCGAATGGCTTTGGAGAAGTTGATCACGGACGGGAGGATTCATCCGGCCCGCATAGAAGAGGTGGTGACCAAAGCCGAAAAGGAAATGGAGGTCATCATCCGGGAGACCGGGGAGCAGGCCTGTTTCGACGTGGGCATACACGGAATTCACCCCGAGCTGGTCAAGCTCTTGGGCAAGCTCCGGTACCGTACCAGCTACGGTCAGAACGTTCTCCAGCACAGTGAGGAAGTGGCGTTTTTGGCCGGACTGATGGCCGCAGAACTGGGCATGGACCCCAATATAGCCAAGAGAGCCGGCCTTCTGC
>CAYFQZ010000209.1:0-3195 GCA_964345305.1 uncultured Ignavibacteria bacterium
GACAGTGTTCAACTGGACGAATTCCTGACAGCTTACAACTATCATGACGTCGAGTCAGAGGATTTTGGTCGTCATGCATTGAGTGACCGCTTGGTAGAAGAGCATCTGAAGGCAGATGCACCTGGTGCAGAGTACGTGCCGGCCCGATCTTGGGTTTCTGTCGTGTTCTATCCAGTTGATAGCGGCTGTGAGATAGATACATTTGCGCTCAAAGAGAAACTAAAACCTAACCAGCGTATCGGGCGTGAGGGGCAGTGGTATCATGGCGTTCCCGAACCATTCCTCGACATGTTCTGGATTCCCCAAGCTACTCCGAAAGAATTCTTGGGTACATGGTACCATCGCAAGGACCAAATAGCTGAGAAGACTTCGCACTTCATTCGTATATGCCCCAAGGGGCATATTGAGGTCGGATGCACCTATCCCCTGTTCTGTAAACACGACGGTGTAAGGTGTTTTACTTTTGTGACTCTTATTGGATACTTATGGCAAATGGTCTATGTCTCGAGAGCTATCTATCGTGACACTGGTTTCTACGGTGAAACTGCGGTCTTGGTGAATCTCGTTGGGACCAACGGAACACGTCTGGCCGATTTTGCCCGTGGATGGGCCTCACCTTTCAGTCCCGAATACTTGGTATTAAGAGAACGAGAGATATGTTACTATCCGAATATCCAAATTGAGCGAAGACTTCCATTGGCCTACGCTTCAGATGACGAGATAGAGACCACGATACGTGAGATTGCTAGAGATATAGGAGCCTACTACGGCCAAGATCGCCCTAGATGTTTCGATTACCATACAGACGAATTCCCCTGGAGAGACTACGTGCAACGCGTTTGACTGAGCTAGTACGGCTTGGCTGAAATGAGGGGCAGATTCACCCGAGAGGGCAAGCTGAGGTAAGCCATGACCGAAGAACGTGAGCACTTGCAAAGGTTGATCGAGCTGCATCGGACCAACCTTCAACACTACGAAGAGCTGGAAGCCAAATACGGCCTCGACTGCCCTGTCTACGTCAAGAACGCCAAGGAAGAGGCGCGCAAAGGATTGGCAGAGGCCAGGGCCAAGCTGGCGGCTCTTGAAGGCCGTGCCCCCGGCGCTGAGCCATCCATCCCAGCCATTCCCCAAAACCTCCCACCCCGAGGCGAATTCATTGGACGGGAAAGAGAGATGGAGCAGGTACGCCAGGCGCTGGCCTCGCGCTCCTACCTGGTGGTCATAGAGGGCATCGGTGGCATCGGGAAAACGGCCCTGGCCCTGGAGGTGGCCCACGAGCTGTGGGAGAAGGGGCTGTACGAGGCCGTGGTCTGGACCACGGCCAGCGACCGCGCCCTGGACCTCAACGACATCCTGGACACCTTTGCCCGCACCATTGACTACCCCTACATCGCCCAGCTTCCACCCAAAGAGAAACCTGTCGAGGCAGCCAAGCTGATGCGGGCCAAGAAATGCCTCTTGCTGGTGGACAACTTTGAGACCATCAAAGACGAAGCGGTGCCAGGATTCCTGCTGAGCCTACCCGAGCCCAGCAAAGCCCTCATCACCACCCGCCATCATGCCTTGGGTGAGGCCCGTACCATTCCCCTAAAAGGTATGGAACAAGGCGAGGCGCTGACGCTGCTCCAACTCGAGGGAGAACGGCGGAGTGTGGGGGCGATAGCGCAAGCTGAGGAAAAGACTCTGCTGCGGCTGTACGAGGCCACCGGTGGCGCCCCGCTGGCCCTCAAATGGGCTGTGGGACAGCTCAAGTTTGGCCAGACATTGGACACGGTGCTGGATGGACTGTATAAGGCTAAAGGGCGCATCTTCGAGCACATGTTTGGCCGTTCGTGGGACTTGCTCACCGAGCACGCCCGCCGCATCCTGATGGTCATGCCCATCTTTTCCACTTCTGCTTCCAAGGAGGCCATCGAAGCCGCCAGCGACGTGCACACCTGGGACCTGGACGAAGGGCTGGGGCAGTTGGTGGAGATGTCGCTGGTGGAGGTGAGTGGGGGATTGGAGGAGCAGCAGCGGTACAGTGTGCATCCGTTGGTGAGGGCGTTTGCGACAGCGAAACTGCAAGAAGAAAAGCGATTCGAAGAGCGAGCTCGTCTCCATGCTATGGAATTCTTCTTAGCCTTCGCGAGACGTAACGGAGGTTATGGAAACTGGGAAGGCTACAATAAGCTGGAACCGGAGAAAGAAAATGTTCTGTCAATAATGAACTGGTGCTATATCTCAGGCAACTGGCAAATGGTAGCTCAATTCAGAAACTCAATGAGTGATTTTTTGCGGTCCCGCGGCTATTTGCATCAATGCATTCAGTGTGGACTGCAGACCCTTGAGGCAGCTAAAACGGTGGAGGACATAAGTTTGGCATGTTGGGTTCAGACAGTTGATCTGGGATTGATTTATTATCGTCAAGGTAACTACGTGGAGGCCGAACCGCAGGCAACAGAAGCTCTGCGCGGATTTAGGGATATTAACGAACAACGCGGTATTGCCACAACATTGCTCCTCTTAGGCGGACTTAGAAGGGAAAAGAAAGACCTTGAACAAGCGGAGCAGTTGTATCTGACAGCAGTGCAGATGGCAGAGAATTTGAATCAAGAGATTGACACGATAGTTGGATTAGGAAGCACAACAAGTTTGATTGCTTGGATCAGAACTGCCCTTGCTGCGCTTGCTAGTGATCACGGTGATTATGAGAGGGCTGAAAGAGAATTGAAAAGGGTCCAAGACATGGATGGGATTGAGGATGACCTAGAGAGGCTAGCGGCAGTGAATGGCTTCCTAGGGAATATAGCACGTAGGCAAGGCCGCATGACAGAGGCGAGGTCAATACTTGCCCGAAATCTAGCATTGAATGAGAGAATCGGAAGGCTACATGGCGCTGCTCACGATAGCAGAGGTCTTGCACTCATCGAGGAGAGCTTAGGTAATTTTGCCAAAGCGTTGACGCTCGCAAGACGCGCAAATCAAGCGTATCACAAACTGGGAATGAAGCACTTCGCAGAAATGACCCGGGAGATGATGACGAGGCTGGAGCAGACGATGGTCAAATGTGGGAGTACAGCGGACAAGGAGAATTGAGCGGACAAGGCAAGGCGGGATTGGGAGGCGCGAAAGGGCTGTCAGCGGATTCTGAGAGCAGATTGAACGGATGAGCGGTACGAGGGCTGGCACAGGATCACATTCTTCGACAGATAG
>CAYFQZ010000210.1:0-19612 GCA_964345305.1 uncultured Ignavibacteria bacterium
GCAATGGCTGCTGCCTACTTGATCAGCAGCATTTTCTTTGCTTGTTTCACATCCCCAGCCCTGAGGAGATAGAAGTATATCCCGCTGGCTACGTCCTTTCCTTGATTGTTCTTTCCGTCCCAGTGAACTTTATAACGACTCGGTTCCTGAAACCTGTTTACCAGTTCTCTCACCTCTCTTCCCAAAAGATCATAAATCTTTAGGGTCACATTCCCCGGTTGCACAGTTTCATAGGTTATGATGGTAGACGAATTGAAAGGATTGGGACAATTCTGAGAAAGGTCAAAACGAAGTGTTCTGTGATCCTCCTCGATATCCACTTCTGAACTGGAAGAGGAAAAGTAGTATATCTCCAAGGAATCGTCATTGCCGCCATACACATAATAAGAGCCTGAAAACGCCCCATGTCCTTTTCCTTCTGAGTCTAATACAAAATAGAAATCGCTTGCCACTATTGAGTCCTGAGGGGGAGGGTCACTCGCCCACCCTGCAAGGAAATATGGGACGCGCCAATTCCCTTGTCTTCTGTCCGTGAAGTAAACTTCGGCCGAGGAGGATCTGTAGCTCACATATGGGATTCCACCCTGATCTATGAGGAGTCGCTTATCAGCCAGCAGACGTTTCCCAAGTACACTATCAGGGATTTGCTCCTCTCCCTGCCAGATGCCATCTTCAGCTTGTTTGTAATAATAAAACGTACGCGTCATGCTTGGCCATGCGCAATCATAGTCTATGCATCCAGTAGTGAGTAGGTGAACTCTATCGCTGACACCAACTTCTATCGGACCAGCCCAATAATGCCAAAGAGGCCGAGGCGGTTTCGGAACAGTGTCAGTGACCCAGTTCGTGCTATTCAGACCGTCATTTCTTACATAGAATGAAACGCAGTCTAAGTAACAAGGGTATTGTCCGTGATACACAATGTGAGCGGTGCCGTTTTTCTGAACAGCAAGATACGAAGGGTTACTTGGACCATAGTATTCAAGGCAAATAGGCTCGGATACCTTTTGCTTGACCCACTCTCCGGTGGAGTTGTTAGCATACATGACCCTATACCAATTATAGGCCATGGGACCAACGCCTGCGGAATCGAAATCGACGTTCCAAGCAAGGTGAATATTCCCCAGAGTGTCAAATGCCACAGCCCCCAGATGCACGCGGTTTGGTCCAGAATCGGTTTTTACTGTCTCCCAATTAGGTATACTGCTATTTGAATAATATAGGGTGTCGCCGCAATCGTAAAATAGGTGAGCCAGATCGGTATGTGGCTCGTACCCCACGACTTTCCCGCAACCTACTTCATAAGAAGAATCGCTGATCCTTTCTGGCTGGCTCCATTCCCCCCCTTTTTCTTTGGACATGAGAAATAGCGTATCCCGATACACCCAGCTCGCGGAGTCAAAGCCCGTCTGTCGATAGAACAGAAATAACTTGTCGTCCTGTCCTATATGCAAACCCGTGACCTTGCTCTGTAAGTTATTATAGGTCAACCGCTGCACCTTCGCCCCTTCCCATTGAGCTTCTGCGCTCGGGCACGACAGAATGAGCAATGACGAACAGAAAATGACGAAGGCAATGAGCTTCCTCATTTTCCCCTCAAGCGTAAGTTTGTGCAATTTCTTACCCAACGTAGAGTATCCTGCTCAATGACTGCTGCCTACTTGATTAGCAGCATCTTTCTTACCTCTTCCCCCTCGGCTACTCGAAGCTTACAGAAATAGACTCCGCTGGCCACCTCCTTGCCGGAGTTATTGTTGCCGTCCCAGGACACCTGGTAGCGCCCTGGCTCCTGAACGGAATTGACCAATCCTCTCACCTCATCTCCCAGGATATTATAGATGACTAGAGAGACGGGCATCGGCCGGAGCAGGCTGAGGGTGTACACAACGGTTGTGCTTTGATTGAATGGGTTGGGATAGTTCCCCACCAACTGGAACGGCGGCCTGGCTTGTTCTTCAGAAGCCTGCTCTACGGAAGTGCCGGAAGCCCCGAAATAGAATACCTCCATTGAGTCATCCTGAGCCATGTATGGGAAAAGACATCCGCTGAAAACGGCGTGACCTCTTCCCTGGGAATCCAGTGCAAACAGCAAAGGGCTGATCCAATAGGTGTCATCAAGTATCTCATAGGGGTCATGCCAAACCCCCCCTGTCCTGTCGGCCAAGAACCAGCACCCGGTGGAGGGATCCCTCTGCAACACGTAGGGAATACTCTGGTGGTCGACGAACATCTGTCCGCTGACAAACAGCGAATCAGGTATAATCTCCGGCCCGGTCCACAGGGTGTCTTGAACAGCCTTGCGGTAGTAAAACGCTCGGCCTTGGCCCTGCCACACGCAGTCCCAGTTTATGCACCCGAAACACTCCAGGTGCACCGTGTCGTTGACGTCCACCTCGATCTTCCCGGCACCATAGTGCCAGAGGGGCCGAGAAGGCTTAGGAACAGTGTCGGTAACCCAATTGATGCTGTTCAAGCTGTCGTTTCTAACGTAGAAGGAATTGCACTCCAGGCCGCAGTACGGCTCCCCGTGATAGATGATGTGGGCTGCCCCGTTTCCCTGAACAGACATCTCGGTTGGGCCGCTACCGAAGCCGCCAAGCCAGATTGTTCCTGACACTTGCTGCTTGACCCACGAGCCTGAGGAGTTGTTTGCATAGATGACCCTGTACCAACCAGAACCAACCGAGTCAAAATCAACGTGCCAAGCGACGTGGACATTTCCCAGAGTATCAACCTCTGTGGCTAGAGAATGGTACTCCTGATTATAGGTGCTATTAAGCCAGTCAACCTTAACAGGTTCAGAACGCCGCTTCCCGGTGTGCCAGTAATAAAGCGTTTCGGCCGCCGAGAGCGACGTGTAAAAAATATGGATCACTCCGCTCTTGGGATCGTACGTCGGGTACTCGTCGTAGCCCCACAGATCGAAAGGCTCATGGCCGATCTTTTCTGGCTGAGTCCACGCCTGGCCTTTTTCTTTGAACATAACCATCAGCGTGTCCCTGTAAGGTTGCACCTGTGGGTCCCACAGCCACCGTCGGTAAAACACGCATAGTTTGTCGTTTTCTCCGAGATGCAGTCCGATTACCTTACACGCTGAATGGTCAAAGGTTAGCCGTTGAACCTCTGCCTCTTCCCACTGAGCCTGAGTGGCTGGGCACAATAAGATGACCAATGACGAACAGAAAATGACGAAGGCAATCCGCTTCCTCATTTTCCCCTCAAGAATCCAGCTGTTCAGTTTCTTCTCCATTATGAAATACTCAAAATTTCCTTAACTTGCCTGGTGTTTTCTGTGATTTTTTTGATTTCTCCAGACATTCACGCATTCATACCCCCGGTCTCTAACGTCTTGCCCGCTCTGACGCGCCTGCGAGAAGGATTTGACCTGAAATGCAGAAATGGGGGAGTGGTGTCATTGGTGGCATTCTGGCTTCATTCCATCTGACAGGCTCCGTCGCAAGGGTAGATTACGTCGGCCGTTCCACCTTGACATGGATGCGCATGATGGTATATTGAACCGGCCGGTACAAAGCCTGCCAGTCAAGCGAGCTTACCATGGGAAAAACCAATCCAGAGGATAAGAGCAAGGCAGCCAAAGTCGAGATCCCCCCGTCGCTTTTCGAGCGCGTTTTCCTCCCCTGGACAGCGATTCTCATCCTGGCCCACGCACTCACCATGTATGTGGCACCCGCGTACATGTGGGGCATCCATTTCTACCATTTTTTTCCTGCCTGGATAGGCTGGGCATTGGCCCTGTTGTCTTTGGTTATCCTTGTTCCACCTGTAGGACAGTACCTCTCCGGAAAGCTGGAGGTCTTAGCGCAGAAGATCGGCTCCCCGTTCGCTAAATGGGGCGAGAATAAGACCTTCTTGCTCTTGAGCGTTCTCTCCCTTCCCATCTTCTGGCTCTTCAGGGATCGAATGCACCTGTTGGGCGATGGCATGTTCCGCATCACCGACCTGCCCGAAGGTAAGATTCTCCTTCAGGAGTGGCTGGATGGATTCATTCATGTAATTGTCTACAGGGTCGTGCACAATCTTTTTGCCGACTGGACTCCCGAGTTGACCTATGCCTTGATCAGCGTTCTTTGCGGCGGTGCGTTCGTCTTTCTGGCACTCAAGCTCTCCTCTCTTCTTGGAAAGACCGGCTTCGGCAAAGTTCTGATCTTTTCCTTTCTGATCACTCTTGGCTCGGTTCAGCTTTTCTTCGGATATGTGGAGAGCTATACCAGCCTTCAGGTGGCACTTTTGGCTTATGTTCTGTTCGCCGTCAAGTATCTGTCGGGCAAGGTCAGCATACTTCCAGTGCTGGTGGTTTTCATGATAAGCGTGGGCCTTCACATAACCTCGCTGATCTATCTGCCCTCCTTTATCTACCTCTTGCGAAAAAGGCCCAAGGGTGAGTCTGCAAGAGAGAAAGGACTAACAGGAGCCATCCCGAATGCTTTTGTTCTGGCATCGTTGATTGTGGCCTCCTTCCTGGTAATCTCCTGGGTCATCGTGGTTGCCATAGGCCTGGAGAAGACCGGCAAGGGGATTTTTATCGTTCCGTTGCGGGGTACTCATATTTTCCCCTTCAGTATGTTCTCGCTGGCTCACATCTCGGAGTTTGTAAACCAGCTTCTATTGCTGACTCCGCTGGGCATCTCCCTTTCGCTCTTTTTCCTTTTCTTCAAGCTGAAGAACAGAGAGTTCAGGAACAGGCTGATTAACTTCCTGATCCTTGCCGCTTGCTTTGCCCTGGTCTATCTTTTCGTGGTTAACTTCACCCTGGGCAGCGCAGACTGGGATTTAAGGTCGTCCCCTGCGGTTTTCTTTGCCCTACTGGGGGTGCTTACCTTCTTGAATTGGGGAGAAGGGAGATATGCAAAGGCGTTGGCGGCCTCGAGAGAAGGAGGGCCTGAGTCGGCAGGAGATTCGGAGGGCATTCACCGTGAAGCAAGAAGGTATCGAACCTGGGGACTGATCCTCATCTGGTTCGGTCTTTTCCATACCGCCCCCTGGATACTGCTAAATGCGTCACAGTCCCGATCCGTGGATCGCTACGTGATGATCCAGGAAATGGACCCTCACCCGGTGGACGAGAGCGGCTACAATCTGTATAAGGTCGCGCGCATTCTGAAATGGGCAGGACTGCCTGACGAGATCGAAGCTCTGTATTCAAGAGCGATCGAGAGGGACCCCTCTGATACGATGAGCTATTACAACCTGGCAGCCCACTATTATCGAACCGAGGGGTATCTGGATCAGGCCGGGCTCATCCTGGATACGCTCCTGAAGATGTCGCCGGGATATTGCCGTGCTCATTGGTTGATGGCGAATGTCCGCATCAAGAAACAAAAGCCGGAGGAGGCTTTACCGTACCTGGAGAGGGCTTCCCCAGCCTTGTGGGATGACCGGGACTTTCTGCTTCAGCTGGCCACCGCGTACTATCTGGCTGATCGCCTGGAGGAGACTGCAAGTTCCGCGTCACGGCTGGCCGAGCTGAACCCCCGAAGTGCGGAGGCTTATCGCCTTCTGGGATCGGCGTGGACCAGATTGGGTCGTCTGGAGAGTGCCAGGGATGCGTGGAGACGCTACCTGCTGATCAACCCTAGCGATACTACTGCGGTGCGAAAGCTGAAGGAACTGGAAGCACGTGCAGGCGAATAGTTCTCGGAGTCACCTGCATCGAAACAGACCGGCCCTCTAGCCATCCAGCTTGACAAGTCCAGGCAGGGTGATATATTGCAAGCTCGGGGTCAGAAGAAATGAAGCCATCCAAGACTGAAAGAAGAAGAAAGGATGCCAAAGGGATCGCAGCGCAAAAGGAGGTCTCCGGGAAGACCTTTGAGGCGGCATTCCTTCCCTGGACTGCAGTCCTGATCCTGGCTCACCTTTGCACCGTGTATCTGGGTGCCGCTTACATGTGGGGAGTTCATTTCTTCCACTTCTTCCCTGTATGGATAGGCTGGGCCCTGGCTTTGTTTTCTCTGGCCCTGTTGGCTCCCCCTGTAGCACAGTGGCTCTACGGGCCGCTGGAAACTTTAGCCCGGAAGATTAGCTCCCCGTTCGCTAAATGGGGCGAGAATAAAACCTTCTTCCTCCTAAGCGTCATCTCCCTTCCCGTATTCTGGCTCTTTCGGGATAGGCTACACCTGCTGGGTGACGGCATGTTCCGGATAACGGATTTGCCCCACGGTAATATCCATCTCCAGGAATGGCTGGACGGATTCATTCACGTGATTGCCTACAGGGTCATGCACGGTCTCTTTAGCGGCTGGACTCCAGAACTGACCTATGCTGTCATAAGCGTCCTGTCCGGGGGAGCCTATGTCTTTCTGGCCCTGAAACTGTCCTCTTTGCTGGGGAAGACCGGTTTCGGAAAGGTTCTGATCTTTTCGTTTCTGATCGCCTTGGGTTCGGTTCAGCTCTTCTTCGGCTATGTGGAGAGCTATACCATCCTTCAGGTGGCTCTTTTGGCTTATGTCCTGCTTGCGGCCAGATACTTGTCGGGGAAGACCAGCATACTTCCCGTATTGGTTGCTTTCATGATAAGCGTGGCTCTGCACATAACCTCGCTGATTTACGTCCCCTCGTTCATCTACCTTTTGCGAAAAAGGCGAAAAGGTGAGCCGGCCGGCGAGAAGGGATTGGGCAAAACCGTCTCGAATGCTTTTGTTCTGGTGGCTTTGATAGTGGCCTGCTTCCTGGTAATCTCCTGGGTCATCGTGGTTGCCATCGGTTTGGAGAGGACCGGCAAGGGGATTTTCATCCTCCCCCTCCTGGGCACGGAGACCTATTCCTTTGGCATGTTCTCGCTGGGTCACATCTCCGAGTTTGTAAACCAGCTTCTCTTGCTGACTCCGATGGGCATCTCTCTTATGCTCTTTTTCCTTTTCTTCAAGCTGAAACACAGGGAGTTTAAGAATAGACTGATCAACTTCCTGATCCTTGCCGCTTGCGTTGCCCTGGTCTATCTTTTCGTCTTCAACTTCACCCTGGGGAGTGCGGACTGGGACTTGAGGTCGTCCCCGGCGATTTTCTTTGGTTTGCTGGGTGTGCTCAGCTTCCTGGACTGGGGAGAAAAGAAGTATGCGAGAAAGACGCCAGGCCCTGAGGGAGAAAGGTCTGAATCGACGGGCGACTCAGCGAGCGGTTCCTTCGGGTGGAGAAGATACCCTGCCTGGGGACTGATTTTCATCTGGCTGGGCCTTTTCCATACGGTTCCCTGGATACTGATCAACTCTTCAGAATCGAAATCCGTGGCCCGCTACGTGTTGATTCAGGAGAACGATCCCCATCCGGTGGACGAGACCGGCTATAATCTGTACAAGATCGCCCGCATTCTGAAATGGGCGGACAGGCACTGGGAGGTGGTGTGGATGTACCAGAGAGCCGTTGAGAAGGATCCTTATGATACGCTCAGCTACTACAATCTGGCCTCCCAGTATCACAAGCTGCAGGAGTTGGATAGTGCTTTTGTTGCGCTGGACACGCTTTTCAAAATCGACCCGACCTACCCCAAGGGCAACTGGATGATGGGGAACATATTGCGAAGAAGGGGAGACATCGGTGGGGCCCTTCCTTATCTGGAAAGGGCTTATGAGTACCTGCAGGACAATGTCGATTTCTTGTACGAGCTGGGCGTTGCTTATATGAAGACCAATCAGATGATAGCGGCTGGAGGCTGCGGCATGCAGATCCTGAAACTGAAACCAGATCACGTCGAGGCCCATTATCTTCTGGGAGCAGCTCATCTTGCCACAGGAGACATCGAGAATGCCAGAAGGTCGTGGGAGTACATACTCTCGGTCAATCCCGGCGACTCCATCGCCATCGACAATTTGAAAATCCTCGAGGAGAGGTACGAGAAGAAACCGAGCCCCTGATGACTAATCCTTTCCTTCCCGCCTCTTCTTCTCCCACCACTCCAGTCTCTTTTTGATCTCTTTTTCAAACCCAAAGTCGGTTGGGCGGTAGTACTTGCGGCTCTTCAGATTTTCAGGGAGATAGGTCTCGGCCACGAAATGGTCCGGGAAGTCGTGGGGGTACTTGTAGTCTTTTCCGTAGCCCAGATCCTTCATCAGGCGGGTGGGGGCGTTGCGGATGTGCAGCGGGACGGGCAGAGCCTGGGTGCGCTGAATATCGGTCTGTACCAGGTTGAATGCCTTGTAGGCTGCATCGCTCTTGGGCGCGGTGGCCAGATATATGGCAGCCTGTGCCAGTGCCAGCTCACCCTCGGGCGTACCCAGAAAGTGATAGGCCTCCTTGGCGGCGATGGTCACCTGCAGGGCGGAAGGATCGGCGTTACCGATGTCTTCGGAAGCGAAACGGACCATTCTGCGGGCGATATAAAGCGGATCCTCGCCTCCCGCCAGCATTCGACCCAGCCAGTACAAGGCGGCGTCGGGATCAGATCCCCTGAGGCTCTTGTGGAAGGCCGAGATTATGTTGTAATGCTCCTCCCCGGCTTTGTCATAGACCAGTGCTTTTTTCTGCATGGTCTCCTGAGCGATCTTCAAGGTAATTTTCCGCTGCCCGTCTTTGCCCGCACGGGTGGTCAGAGCCGCAAACTCCAGGGTGGAGAGCGCGATCCGCGCATCTCCGTTGGCCGTCTGGGCCGTGTAATCCAGAGCGTCCTTTTCCACCGCCAAGTTCAACTCTCCCAACCCCCTTTCTTTGTCTTCAATGGCCCGGTCGAGGATGACCTTGAGTTCATCCTCGGTCAACGGATTGAGGGTGTAGACCTTTGTCCGGGAGAGCAGGGCGGAAATCACCTCGAAGGAAGGATTCTCGGTGGTGGCGCCGATTAGGACTATATTGCCCTTCTCCACGTGAGGAAGAAAGGCATCCTGCTGGGCCTTGTTGAAGCGGTGAACTTCGTCCACGAACAGGATGGTCTTGCGGTTATGGAGCTGTTTCACTCTGGCGGCTTCGGCCATGACCTCCTTTATCTCCTTGATGCCGGAGAGGACCGCAGAAAAGGAGATGAAATGTGCTCCGGTTGCCTTGGCGATGATCTGGGCGAGGGTGGTCTTTCCCGTGCCGGGAGGACCCCAGAATATGAGGGACTGGATTTTGTCCTCCTGGATCGCCCTTCTCAGGACCGAGCCCTTGCCCAGGATGTGCTTTTGCCCAACGAACTCCTGCAGGGTCTGGGGCCGCATCCTGTCTGCCAGAGGAGTACCTTTCGACCCTTTTTTCTTTTTCTCTTTCTCAAACAGATCCATGATTAGGTTATATCATCATAATCAACCGGGCACCCTCTTGTCATGCTGAGCGAAGCGAAGCATCTTGATCTCTGCTGGACCTACCGCCACGGGCTTGAGGTCACAAGTTGGATTCTTCGCTTCCCGGATCGGGGCGTCTGCCCGCTCAGACTGACGCCGGAAGCTCAGGGTCCCGATTGAGGTGTCCAAGTCATGCGCCAACAGGAATCATAACAAAAAATCGCCGTCAGTCAACTGCTATTTGTCGCCTTGAGCTTCCTTCAGACCCCTCTGCAGGGCTGCAACTGGCTATAAGGCCAAGGCTTCATATATTCAAATGAAGGCTCTGGAGACCTGCTATTGAGAATTGCCAAGATAGATGGGCAGAAGTTGCAGATTGAAGAAGTTCAGCCCACCATCGGTCACCTCCGTCACGCTGGACGGCGGCACCGTCCTGGAACGAGGCGTGACCCAGAGTATCCTTTCGTATCCCCGTTTGGAGAGGCCGTTTTTTAGCCGATTATACTGCTCGGGGGAGCGCACCAGAAAGATCGGCCGCGTGCGGAATATGCTGTAAAGTTCCTGAGGCGCCCACCAGACATTGGTGACGACAACTTCTTCGGTGCGCTTCTGTATTTCCCTGTTCAGACGATAGGAAAACGCTTTCTTCTCGGCCAGGATGCCCAGCGAATAGACCTGTGCCGCCAGGCCAACCAGAACCGTGACGATTACGATGATCGCACGAGGGTTGATTGCCCGGCGTTCGTCACTGAACCACTCTGCCAGATTCGCCGTGCAGAGAACTGCGAATATAGGATAAAGAACCAGCAGAAATCTGTTCCCCCAATGAATTCCGGATGAGCCCAGCTCTGGCGCGGTCAGTCCGTACACCACCGCGTATGCCAGAGCCACGAGCCACAACCATTTTTTCAAACTTGAACCGTCGCCCCCTGCTTGCGGTCTCTGGCGTCTTATGAAGGCAAGAATTAAAATCGGGGAGACGGCGAAAAGGCTGTTTGAACGAAGCATGTGAGTTATGGGACTGCCGGATAAAACGTAGGGGCCCAAAATGAAAATCGAGCTGCACAGCGCAATAAGCGAGCAGACGGGGACGGCAAGCCTGAAAGACCTTTCGGAGAGTTTTGGATTGACCAAGAAGGCGATGAGGAACGGCAGCGTGAGGGCCAGCGAAAGCCACGTGCTCCCGGACGAGGCCGCGAAGAGATTGTAAAGCACCTGAGGTCTGTGCGACAGATGCTGGGCAAGGGAGGAAGCGGACAAAAGATGGCTTCCTATGTGAAAACCCAGAGGAGCCCCGATGGTTATCCATTGTGCCAGCCACAGCGGCACCAGGGTGACCATCATCGAAGAGAGGATTATTCCGCCGGTTTTGACCCTTTCTCTGGGGGTGCCGAGGAGTACGGCGACCAGCAGCAAGGCGCAAAACAGGTACAGCTCATCCCTGAAGTAGACGCCGAGAGCCGATGCAACCGCTCCGAAGATCAGAGACTTTCTCAAGCCGGATCGAATAAACTCCAGAAAGTACGAAATGCCCCACACGCAGAAGCAGACGGCAATGATGTGCTCCCAGAAGACAACACTGTAGAACCACAAGGGGGTGCACAGCCCGGCTATCAGAACTGACCAGCTTCGGCACCCTTTTTCGCATCCCAGCGTATAGAGTATTCTGACAAGTCCAAAGAGCAGCAGCACGGAGAACGCAAACGGAAGAAGGTATAATCCCCAAAATCCGAAGATTCGAAAGAAGACGGACGAGACCGTCGCAAACATAGGCGAGTAAATGGAGTAGAGCCGGTGGTCCTTTACCACCGAGAAAGGATGAGGCAGGGGGTTGTAATGAAATTCCGGATCAAGAGCACTTCCCGGCCAGCGGACGGAGTAATCCGAGTAGTTGCTCTCCAGAATCGCCTGCAGCTGGATAAACTTGTTGGCGTTGTCTACGTTCCAGAAACCCCGTCTCTCAAGCAAGCCGAGGGTGATCAGATAGATCGCCGCAACAGCAATTATGACATATGCAAAAGAGAAGTATTTGTATCTTCCGAGGTTATTCAACTTGTTTCTCTTGTTGCCCTTTTCCGGGTCCAGAAAGGATTACCGAGCTTGAAGGACCCGACAAGAGACGGCGACAAAGGATCAACCTTCTCCCTCTCTCACCGGGGAGCACTTTGAAATCCCAGGTGAGGCACAAGCCGGGATAAACACGGCATTTGTTCCATGCCCCGATTTGACTCAGCTAAATCATAACAAAAAGGGGCGGCTGTAGTCAACCGCTATCTTGACGGAATGGGCATTCCCAAGAAAGGTTGGCAAGGCCGTAGTGAAGGGCGCTCTGGTAAGATGATGCAGTAGTCGAACCCGGGATGCTGGGTTCTTTGCAATCATAGGTTTTGATTTGCTCGATCTGTGGGAGGGCCACCTTCGCCTATCGCAGCAGGACCATCTTCTTGGTCTGGGTGAACTTGGGGGTATCGATGGTGTAGAAATACAAGCCGCTGGCCGTCTGCTTTCCCCTCTCGTCCCTGCCGTTCCAGTGCACGGCCTTGTAACCGGCGCTCTGGTATTCATCCACCAGCACCTTGACCTTTTGCCCAAGAAGGTTGTATATGACCAGTTCCACCGGGCAGTCCTCCGGGAGGGAGTACCGTATTACGGTCTCGGGATTGAAGGGGTTGGGGTAGTTCTGTGACAGCGAGAAGCGATCGGGTAGATTTCCCCCTTTGGACTCGTCGATCACCTTTACCGTCACGGAGACCGAGGAGGAAGTCGCCGGCAGTTTCTCGGCGGGCGGAGCCGTCTCCGCCCCGGGGGTGAGAAGGAAAAGCCAGGCGGGTGCCAGTCCCACAGCGCATGCGGTGATCGCAATCAGAATATGGCCTTTCCTCCCTCTCATCTGCCTCTGGCCTTATTTGACGGACGCGTAGAGCCTCGAATAGACGCCGGTGGTCACTTTCTGATCAACCGAGACGGCATGGATGACGAACATGTATTTCTGGCCGCTGTATTCTTCGTCCGGTGGAAATTCGAGATACATCTTCACCGTCTTAGCGGCACCGGGAGAAAGGACAAATCTGCTCTCACTAAACTTCAGGTAGGAAGCGTCCGGGGCGTCCCGGTACTCCCTGGTCAGGCTGACCACAGAATTGCCCACGGTCAGGCTGTGCAGCTCGAAGGTCTGTTCGCGCTGGCTGGGATTGGTGATCTGCAGAACCAGGCCCGCCCGCTTGTCGACGTCATAGACTTTGCCCGGCTCCACGCCCTCCAGATGGATTTCTTCGGGCTTCAAGGCAAAATTGACGCTGGCGTCCGATGCGGTTACCACCTCTTCCCGGGTCGCTTTCACCGAGTCGGTGGTGAAGATCAGGCGACTTTTCAGGCCGTACGCCAGGAACATCCCGGAGCCTTCACCGCCCAGAGTATGAGACCAGATGGTCACCTGATACTTCTTTTCCAACTGGCGTTCGTCGTCCGGAATCGACAGAATGATCTCAGATACGGCCTTTTCATTTGCTTCAAGCTCGAAAAGATTTCGACTCAGCCTGACCCAGCTGGTATCCGGAATGGGCTCCGCCCCTTGCCTCAGCTCGCTGCTGTCGGGAAAGAGGATGTCCATTCTCAAATCCACAGCATGGTCGCTGGTGTTGGTGACGATCAGGGACAGGTTGGCCAGTTCCTTCAAGTTGTAAGTCTGGCCGATCTGCAAATTCTCAACTACCACTTCCCCCAGCTGTGTACTCAGCCCCCCGGCCTGCGCTGCGCTGCCTGCGCCAAGGGCCAAGAATGACAGGAAGATGGCGTAAATCCGATTTGATCCGATCTTCATATCACACTCTCCTTTAGAGGATAAAAGAAGGTTCCTATCCTTCCCCCCTTTGTGTTGAATCTATGAGCATCCCGGGAATTACCCGGCAGCTGCCGTGACCGTCACCACTATGGTCTGCTCCGTGGTCACCGAGGTGCTCGAGGGTGCCTCGAATTTGAACCAAAGGTAGCGTTCACCGCTCACCGGCACGGACAGGCCGGTCTGATCGCCAGCGAACTTGGTGCCCGAGCTGGCGGTGGACGTTGTGCTCAAGGCGTGATTCGCATAAGTGAAGCTGCCGCCGGCAGGCTGAGCGCTGTTAAACTGAGCGCTCAGACAATACTGCTCGGATACGGGCGCATCCTGGACCGCAGTCCATCCTCCACCAGGATTGGTCAGATTGAGCGAATACGTCTCCGTGACGTTGCCGTCGTTAACCACGTGGGAGGAATCGGACGAAACGGTTACGCTGGCGGCTACCACCGTGCCGAAGGCTATGGGTCCGCTTGCGCTGACGCTCAGGTTCTGAATGGTCACCGTAACGTTGATGGTGGCCGGATTGGCGGCCTTAACTGACGAAGCCAAGAAAAGTAAGGCCAAGGAACAGATTATTGCCTTGATCGAAAACGGCATAGCTTTCCTCACAGTCTTTCACCCCCTTTCAGCAATCTACAGATTTGGCACATTATCTTCTATCGGTTGATAATTCGCGTCCTTCAGAACCCTGGGGCACCTTCCCCTAGTATTGGTCAGCGGTCACCGTTAGAATCGAGGAGTGCTCGCTGTAAGAGGAGGTGCTGACAGGGGTCTGAATGCGCAACCAAAAATCGACGCTGTCGTTAACCGCCACGTCGGTGGCGATGGTGAAATCGGTATCGTAAGCAGATATGTCGTTCCAGGGTCCGGTCTGGCTGGTGGTGGACCACTGGGCCCGGACCGTGTCAGCCCCGTTGGCCGTGGAGGTTATGGCCCAGCTGTTGCTGCCGTCGGTGAACTGGCTTATGCGGCCCACGAAGTTCTCGGCCACGGCGCCGTCGTTGGCTATCACGCTCGTCTGCGGCGTCAACCAGACGTCGAGCAGGTTGGTCCCGAAGGCAAAGCTGGAGTCGCTCAACCGCACGCTGAGTTCGGCCTTGGTGCCTGTGGGCGTATACTTCAATTCGCTCGGAAGCGTCTGGGCGCAGGCCCTGCCGAACATGATCCACATTACGCTGACCATCAGAAAAGCTCCGGCTGCGGCCAACGCTTCTCCCGGCAGTGCCCCACGCCACAAACGGAAGACATGAGGGCTTGGCCACCGGTTGGGGCAGCCGGAAAGAGCCGTTATCGGGTCCTGGGTCGTGTCAGACATAGCTTGCCTGTCGGAAATAAATTTGTCTCTGAAGCTACAGACGCCCGCAGCTTCGGCACGGGGATGGAACGGCTGAAGCGCGACCTGCCCGCCTTTTCCGCTCCCACCATCCTGGTGCCGTGGAGATGTTCAAATCAAGCCTGCTCTAATGAGATTTCGGTAGGTATAGAGGAAACTTGAGCCCTGACCGGCTGGAATAAGCAGACCGCGTCAAATACCGCTGGATCGACAATCGCCGCCTGTGGGAAGGCCTGCTTTCAGGTCCTGTGAGAAGCTGAAGAATAGCGTGGCCTTCTCTATCACTTCCTTATCTTCAGCAATTGCAGCAGGCGAGCAAGTTCGGAAAGTCGCAGCATGTAGGAAAGGACGAGGTAGCCCACCAGGCCCAAAGCCAGTATGATCAGAAGGCTTACCATCTTTTCACCCAGACCAGCCACCTCCAAATTGAGGCCGAAGTATCTGAGATATGTCCAGAGGGTAAGCCCCATCAGCGCGGCCGCCGACAATATCTTCAAGAACGCAGCTGCAATCCCTTTTCTGTCGAGTGGACCGATCCTTCTGTCGAGGATCACAAGCAGCAGGAAGAGGTTGGTCATGGCGGCGACCGAAGCCGCCAGCGCCAACCCTCGGAACCCCAGAGGATGCATCAGAATAAGATTCAGGATGATGTTGACCGCCACCGCGACGGCGCTGGTCTTCACCGGAGTCCTGGTGTCACCCATGGAATAGAAGGTGGAGGCGGTCAGCCTCACCGAAGAATAGGCGAACAGCCCGATGCAGTAGAAGATCAACGCCTGAGAGGCTGCTACGGTGTCAAGGAAGACGAACTTGCCGTGCTGGAACAGGACGGAGATCACCGGTTGGGAGGCGACAGCCAAAAAGACGGCCGAAGGGATGGTCAGAAAGAAGACCAGCTTCAGTGAAGAGGTAAACGTTTGGAGAAGCTCTCCGGTCTGTTTTTTGGCGGCGTAGGCGGAGATGACCGGAAACGTGACCGTGGCCACGGCCACTCCGAACACTCCGATGGGAAACTGCATCAACCTGAAGCTGTAGTTGAGGTAGGACACGCTTCCCTGGGGCAGCAAGGATGCGATCAGGGTGTTGACGAAAATATTGACCTGGGTGGAGGCAAGTCCCAGAGTGGCGGGCGCCATCAGAAGAAGGATTCTTTTGACTCCGGGGTGGCGCAGATTGATTCTGAATCGATACTTAAAGCCTATCCTCCGCAGGGAAGGCAATTGAATGGCCATCTGCCCGAATCCGCCTAACAGCACGCCCAGAGCCATTCCAATTATGGGCGGATGGAACAGGGGCGAGAGGAAAAGTCCGCCTGCGATCATCCCCAGGGTGAACATGGTGGGAGCCATGGCCGGGATGCCGAAGCGGCGGAAGGTGTTCAAAATACCCATGGCCAGTGCCGCCAGGGCAATCAGCAGAAGAAACGGGAACATGATGCGGGAAAGCAGGGTGGTCAACTCCTGCTTGCCCGCCTCGTCGCCGAATCCCGGCGCTATGATCTTGACAATGTACGGCGAGAGGACGATACCCAAGATCACGATTACCGAAACGACAACCAGGAGCAGATTCAAAACCAGATTGGCCAGCTCCCAGGCTTTCTGCTTTCCCTGATTGGTCAAATGGTCCGTGAAAACCGGGATAAAGGCGGAAGACAGGGCACCCTCGGCAAAAAGATCCCGCAGCAGGTTGGGTATGCGGAAGGCGGCTATGAAGGCGTCGGTGGCAAAACCCGCGCCAAAAAGATAGGCAAAGACCTGTTCGCGGACCAGGCCCAGCAGGCGAGAAAGAAAGGTGGCTGAACTGACCACGCCGGTTGATCGAGCGATCTTGTCCTGCTCCGAGTTTGCGGTCATCACAGGCAATTAATACAAGGCGAGCCCGACGTCAAGCATGAATATGCCGAAGCGTTCACCTTCGGCCGAGCCGAAAACCACACAAAGCGTACCGGGAAGGTGTCCGGTCAGGCCGAAGCTCAATAGCCCGCCTGCCTTCCTACGCCTGGACCGGACCCGAATTAGCCGTTGGAACATGGGCCGTTTTGAGCTTGACAAGAAAGTCTCTAACTCTATATTTCAACCGTCGTAGAAGAGTTAATGCCAAAAGGAAGGAGAGAAGCATTGCCCACACATAAGTCGGCTGAGAAAAGACTCAAGACCGCCAGGAAGTCAAACTTGAGAAACAGGGAAATCAAATCACGGATAAAGACCTCCGTCAAGAAAGTGGAAGACACGCCCGACCAGGCGTCGCTGAAAGCTGCGCTTTCCACGCTGGATTACGCCGCCGGAAAAAAGGTCATTCATCCCAACAAGGCATCTCGGATGAAGTCCCGTCTGACCAAGCTGGTACAGAAGAAAGCGGCGCCGACCGATCAGTCACCAGACCAGATGCCGGAGCAGCCTCAGGAGCCGCCGGTTTGACTTGAGTATGGTCTTGATCAGCGCAAGGGGCTGAATTGCGTCAATGGTTTTGCCTTCAAAGTGGTCTCGCAGGAAGCAGACCACCGCATCGAAATCCTGGTCGGTCATCTTCAGGAATACTGCCCTGCAGTAAGAATAGAACCTTAACTCTCTCCCCTTCTCCTCCAGGAACCTTTCCTCATACTGCTCCAGCAGAGGCAAGGAAGATGCACCATCCGTGATGAACTTGCCAGCCACCTCCCCGGCCATTTTTCCTGAAAGCAAGGCATTGGAGATTCCGGCGCCGGAAAGGGAATCCACCAGCCTGCCCGCGTCTCCCACCAGCAGAACGTTATGCTTGACCAGGCTTTTCCTTCGATCAAAGGAAGGCACGGCTCCCATGGTCAGTTCGATTATCCGAAACCTGGAGAATCTCCTCTTAACGAACAGGTCCAGAAGCTCCCTGGCCTTTTGCTTCGTCCGGTGCGGGGCCAGGGCCAAACCTATGTTGGCCGAATCCTCCCCCTTGGGGAAGACCCAGCCATAACCGCCGGGAGCGACCTGCCGGCCCAGGTGAAACTCCACGCAGTCCGGCTCCACGTCCACCTCGCTCAGAAGATACTGCGCAGCGGACTCGACCTGATCCAGCCTGAGGGAAGAGTCGACTCCCGCCCAGCGGCCGACCAGCGACTCCACACCGTCCGCCCCTATGATCACCTTGGCTCGGTACTCTTTCTCTCGACCGTTTTCCAGTACCCGGACTCCGCGAAAACCCGCTCCGTCCTGATCCATGAGTCCCACGGCGCAGGCGTCGGTCCTCACAGTTGCGCCCTGGGAGGAGGCTTTTTCGGCTAGCCTCTTGTCGAATATCTTTCGATTCAAAATGAATCCTGCGTGGGGGTGATGAACCATCAACTTCTCTCCAGACGGAGACACCAAAAGCGCCCTATGGATGTGAGCGTTGATCCATTCGGCGTCGGGGATCACGAAACGGTTCAGGCCCGTAGTGCTGATGCCCTCAGCACAGGAGAGAGGCACACCTATCTCCCGGTCCTTTTCCAGAAGCAGGACTTCGGCTCCGTTTTCAGCCAGGGTCGCTGCGGCCGTGGATCCGGCCGGACCGGCCCCCACCACTATGCAGTCGAAGTGTTCAGTCGTCATCGGAATCAGATACTTTGGCTCGCGAAGAAAGAGGCGTCTGACCGGCACCGGCTGCTTTATGAAGAGCCCCGTTAGGGCAGAAGACGATGCAGTTATCGCAGAGGGTACAAGCAGGGTGCTCTATTTTGAGACCATCAGAGCGCAGCTGAAGGGCTGCTGCGGGACAGACCGCTACACATCCGCCGCACCGTCCGCACAGGTAAGGAACAAGTTGCAGCATCTGTTTGCTGTTGGACTGACCGAATCTCCGCCCGGGAAACCTCAACCTGGAACTCAGTTCTCCGGCACTTACATCCAGATCACTTCCGGGTTCGGTGGATTCGAATCGTTCTGAATCCTCGTGAGCCAAACAACGGAGAGGCTGGAGTTGCCCCCAGCCCCCTTTCAAAGGATAATCGCTGCCTTGGTTCGGTCCGTTTGCACCAAAAACGTACTTTGTGACCGCCACTACTTCAGCAGAAGCATGTGCTTGGTCTTGTGCAGATCACCTGCGACAAGCTCATAGAAGCAAACCCCGCTGGTCAAATCGACGGCGACGCTTGGTCCAACCTCATTGGGTTCTCAGGGCAGGAAAAAAAGGAGGCCGAGATTCTTCCCGGCCTCCCTGAATGAACTTCTCCGTATCGCCAGCACCTTTATTTCAATAACACCAGACGTTTGGTCTCCGTCAGATCTCCCGCCCTGAGCTGATAGAAGTATACTCCGCTGGAAAGACCCTTTCCTTTCTCGTCAAGTCCGTCCCAGTTTATCGTCTGGGGGCCTGCTGGCAATCGCTCCTGGATTAGCGTTCTCACTTTCTGCCCCAGGATATTGTAGATGCTAAGGCTCACCTCCGCCGGCCTCCGCAGATAGAACCTTATGATCGTCTCGGCGTTAAAGGGATTGGGATAATTCTGATAGAGTTCAAAACTTCTGGGAGCGGCTTGCTCTTCCTCTTCTCCCTCCACCGCCGTGGGCTTGGGGCAGATCATCACCGCATACTCCACCTCGGTGACCCAAAGGTCCTTCGCACCCTCGGCTGCAGGCCTGGTGACGTCCAGGAACTTCTTCGGGACGTTCATTCCGGAGAACTTTCCCCTGGCCCAGACATAGTCGATTTCCCAGAAGGGATTGCCCGGGCTGGGAAATGGAATCTCCAGTGTGCTCTGGTACATGTCGTGGGAGACAAAAGTTGGATCGTTGTGCAAGATAGGATCGCCCGGATGCGGATTGTGCTCTGCCGGTCTCACCCTGCCGGGCCAACCGCCTTCGGCCGCGTCACGGTCCGGATCGCTTATGGCGATCTTGAGAGATTCAGAGCATACGCCAGCCATGGTGACAAAATGCCCGCCCTCGCGGTACCATTGCTCAGCCTGTTCTACATAGTACCAAAAACCCAGAAGCAGGATGATATCCTGACACTTTTTCAAAGAGTCCTCCATCTCGTAGAAGTCCGGCATCTCGAAGGTGGATTCCTGATAGGCGAAGCCGTAGTTCGCGAAGTACTCCTCCAAACCTATCTGCATACTGTCGACGAAGGTGTAGTATGGAGGCTTTGTACGGAAGTATTTCGCCAGCGTGTCGATCAGCTCAGGCTGTGTCCACGTGGGAGGTACCGCGCCAAACCACCAGAGGCAGTTGGCTGCGGCCGCCGGTCCGCAGTAACCCTCCCACTGATCCTGGTTCTGGTCGAAAT
>CAYFQZ010000211.1:0-3230 GCA_964345305.1 uncultured Ignavibacteria bacterium
CTAGAAAGGCCTTGGGAAAAGGTCTGGAGGCGCTCATTCCCGAGCGCCCGCCGGAACGCGCAAAGACGCAGGAGGTGCCGGGGGAGGGGCTGTTGTATCTCAGGATCGATCAGATCAGATCGAACCCTTATCAGCCGCGGACCAAGCTGGATGAGGAGAAGCTGACGGAGCTCTCTGCATCGATAAAGGAAAAGGGGATCATTCAGCCAGTGGTGGTAAGGCAGGTGGGGGGCGAGTACGAGCTGGTTGCGGGGGAGAGGAGGTTTCAGGCGGCAAAGAAGCTGGGACTGGAGAAGATCCCCGTGGTTATGGCGGGCGAAATCTCCAAAGAGGAGACCATGGAGTTGTCCTTAATCGAGAATTTGCAGCGCGAGGATTTGAATCCGATCGACACAGCCACGGGATACAAAAGGCTTTTGGAGGAATGCCATCTCTCGCAACAGGAGCTGGCGCAGAAAATAGGAAAGGACCGTTCCTCGGTGGCCAATACGCTGAGATTGTTGAGTTTGCCGGAGCAGGTGCAGAAGATGATCTCCGACGGCGCTCTCTCCGAAGGACATGCCCGGGCGATTCTCTCCCTCTCCACGGAAAAAGAGAGAATCGATCTGGCCAGTCGTGTGCTCAAAGACGGACTTTCCGTGCGCAAGACAGAAGAGCTGGTCTACGGCAAGAAGAAGCCCTCTGCTGCCAAAGCCAGGACCGGTGTCTCTCCGGCTTTCTTTGAGATCGAGGAGAAGCTGAAGCAGTTTTTCGGAACCTCGGTCAAGGTGGTGAGTAAGAAAAAAGGGGGCAGGATCGAAGTGGAATTCTATTCGGAGGACGATCTCACCCGCATCCTGGAGCTGCTGAGAATAACTCTGTGATGCAGGCCCGGAGTCTTCGGGGCGTTCCGGAATCTGTTTGTAGTCTGGGAGGAAGTGATCGCGGAACATGCCAGGAAGATATGTCAATATCTTTATAGTGCCGGAGAATGCGCCAAGAAGCTTGAAGTTGAAGCTGCCTTTCTTCGCCGCGCGATTGATATTGGCCGTGTTAGCTTTTCTGATCCTCTTTGTGGTGGTCTTGAGCATTCTTCACGGCAGACTTTTGTACGAAGTCATTCTGGGCAAGTCCCTGAGGCAGGAGAACCAAAGGCTCAAAACATACAGCGCCAAAGTGGCCCAACTGGAGAAGGAGCTTTCTCAATACCAGACCTTTGTTCAGAGGGTAGCTGAATTGGCAGGGGTCGAATACCAGGGCAGTACAGGGGTGCACGCAGCTTACTATGGTGAAGATAGAGAACCGGAAGAATTGGAGATGACCGAGCTGCCGATGGATCTGTTGGATAGTGCCCCGCAGCTTGCCGAGTTGGGGCTGGTCCGGTCTGACTCGCTCAGACAAATCCCGCTGGGAGTCCCCATCGAGGGGTGGATCACCCAGGGGTTTAAAGCGAACCTGCCCGACTTTGTGACACAGCATCCGGGGGTGGATTTCGCGGCGAAAGTCGGGACCGAAGTGAAGGCCACGGCGGATGGCACCGTTACTCTGGCTGACTGGGATGACACGTACGGGAACGTGGTGGCCATAGACCACGGAAATGGATACGTGACTTACTACGGACACAATTCGAAAAATCTGGTGAAGCAGGGAGACAAAGTCTCGCGCGGAGAAATCATAGCACTTTCCGGGAATACCGGTAAAAGCTCTGCCCCTCACCTGCACTATGAGATCAGGCAGAACGATGTGCCGGTGGATCCGGGGAGTTTTCTGAAACCAGCAGAGAGATAGAGATGGTGAAGAACAGAATAGAAAGAGGAGGGGGTGGATTGAATACCATCATCGGAAAGGATTCCGTGATAGACGGGACGGTAGAAGTGCAAGGCGGACTCAGGATCGACGGTGTTGTCAGGGGCAGGATATCCTCCACCGAATCGCTGGCGGTCGGCGACAGCGGACGGGTCGAAGCGGATCTCAGCAGCGCGGTGATCGTCATCGGCGGCAAGGTTGCTGGTAACATTCTGGCTCACAATAAGATCGAGCTTCAGTCCAAGGCAGAGGTGGAGGGGGACATAACCACCAAGAACCTGATAATAGAAGAGGGCGCCGTTTTCCACGGCAGGTGCAATATGAAGGGTTCGCCGCTAGAATCAATGCCGTCCGAGGAGCACGAGCATACGGAATTCCACCAGAGCGGGCGTTAGAGCAAACACCTGATGTTGATAATTGTCAGGTACATGTGGAAATACCATCAACCTGTTACAGGTTAACGGGTTGAGTAGTTTTTCCACATTCCGGGAGGGTTCGGTTATCCACATTTTTCGCATAATTGTCAGTATGCGTGAAGCTTGCGCTTTCCGAAAGAATCCATTCCTTATAATGGTAAGGTAAATCCCTTGTCTGATTTGGCCTTGTGGGATTAGAAGCCCAGGCAAAAGGTATCGCAGGGCTTGCCAGAAGCCTAGTATCTGTTTTTCCGGAACACCTTCATCAATAGATGACTAAATGGCACTTATAACTGTCATTCTGGCTACAATCGTCGTTGCATCCGTCGTTATCCTTCGTTCGTATCTCTTCTCTCTTTTCACCTACCTTTCGGCGAAGCTTGAGCCCAGGAAAACCGGATTCGAAGCTCTTAACTCACTCAGGCAGAGCCTGATACACGAGAGAAAGAAGAAGACGGCCGGCCTGGAGATGATTCTCTCCAGTTGGGAAAAGGGCGAGGAGATTCAGCCCCGGTACGAGTATTTCGAGGAATTACTCGATCAACTGAACGGTCTTGTCCGGAGTGAAAAGAGAAACCTGATGGCGGTAAGCCCGGATGTGTGGCTTTGGGCCAAGCTCTGGAGGATACTCCGGCAAGTCGAGAAAGCTTCCAAAGAAAAGAGGGAACGATCCGACGTCACCAGGCTAAGAGAGGCTCTGGCCAAGCTCAGGGAGTTATTGGACCAGACCGTGGAGGATGCCACCCGAAAGTTCTCTTTCTCCTTGAATGACGCTGTCAAGGAATCTGTCAAGACCGTCAGAATTGAGAAATCGAAATCCCCGGATGTCAAGATCAGAGAGGAGCTTGATGAAGTCGGCGACAGCCTCCGGTTTTCTTACGCCAGATTCCAAGAGTGGCAGAGGCTCCTTACCAACCTTATTCGCAACGCAGTCGAAGCAGTGGAAGCCAGACAATCCGTAGGGGAAGGGGTAGCCGCAGACTTCAGCCTGCGCGGTGGGGAAGGTCACCAGGTTATTGCGTCCACTGA
>CAYFQZ010000212.1:0-6073 GCA_964345305.1 uncultured Ignavibacteria bacterium
GAGATCCTGTCTGAGGGGGGACTGGACCCCACCATCGTGGTGGGAGGAAAGGTGGTCAATCTGGGTGCTCACGCTCGGTTGGGAAACGGGCAGGTAATGGTGACCGAGGCGGACGAATACGACAGGTCCTTTCTGCGGCTTACTCCCACCATCGCGGTGGTGACCACTCTGGAGGCCGAACATCTGGACTACTACCGCGATTTTGCGGAGATCAAGTCTGCCTTCCTGGAATTCGTGAACAAGG
The DNA here is from genome assembly GCA_964345305.1 of uncultured Ignavibacteria bacterium. Taxonomy (GTDB): domain Bacteria; phylum Zixibacteria; class MSB-5A5; order MSB-5A5; family SM1-73; genus SM23-73-3. The sequence goes on from CAYFQZ010000212.1 coordinate 245, forward strand.
TTCCCTTCTACGGCAGAGTCATCCTGTGCTGGGACGAGAAGAATCTGAGGGAGCTGCTTCCCGAGATTGAAAGGCCCCTGACCACGTATGGGTTTTCAGTTGAGGCAGACCTAACGGCACATTCCGTTCACTTCCAGAAGGGCCACAGCCTGTTCGAGGTTCACATCCGGGGGCAGAAGACCGGCCAGATAGAACTGTCCGTTCCCGGCAGACACAACGTGAGCAATGCCCTGGCCGCAATCGGGGTGGCTCTGGAACTGGACATACCCTGGGATAAAATCCGCAGCGGGCTGGAAAAATTCAAGGGAGTGCACCGAAGATTCGAGATCAAAGGCCAAGCGGGGAAAGTGATGGTGGTGGACGACTACGCGCATCATCCAACCGAAATAAGGGCCACCCTGGAAAGTGCCCGGACCGGATGGAACAGAAGAATCGTGGCGGTGTTTCAACCGCATCTGTTTTCACGAACCAGAGATTTTCACCGGGAGTTTGGCGAGGTGCTTGTTGAATCGGACCTGCTGGTGGTCACCGACATCTTTCCGGCACGGGAAAAGTCCCTGCCAAAAATCACGGGCAAGCTGGTCTGGCAGGCCGCCAAGGAGCTTGGTCACAAGAATGCATTTTACGTCGCGCGAACCGAAGAGGTTGCCCCCTTCCTGAAAAAGATGGTCAGGGAAAATGACATGGTGATCACGCTGGGTGCCGGTGACGTGCACAAAGTAGGAACGGAACTCTTGCGACTACTGAAAGGCTGATGTTATGAGGGTGAACAGAATCTTCCTGGTGGCAACTGCACTGATACTGGTGCTGGGTGGAGCATACATATACGCCTGTCATTCTCCCAAGTTCAACCTGAACCAGATCACCATACGCGGAAACAGCAGGATCGCGGCGAACGATCTGGAAAGCAAGCTCGAATCGTGCATCCATAAGAACATCATGAGCCTGAACCTGCACAAGCTGGAGGGCCAGCTGCGGCAGGATGTCAGGCTCAAGGACGTTCACATCAAGAGAAGGCTGCCCGCTACTTTGCTGGTTAAGGTCGAGGAGAAAAGTCCCGTGTTGTGGGTAAGTCTTCCCGGGGGCTGTTCGGAGCTGGGAGACTGCGGGTTTTGCGGCCTATCCGTCGACCAGGAGGTCATCCCTCTTAATCGGCGTGATTTGTCTTCCGATTTGCCCCTGGTGAGCGGAATCCGCAGAAGCGAGGCAGATTCAAGAGAAACCTGGCCCCCCCAACCCTACCACAGGTGGGAGCAGTTTCAACTGCAGAAGGCCCTGGAGCTTTACAGGAACTTGACTGCAGCCGATTCCGGGTTTGCCGCACTTTTGTCTGAGATCAACCTGGCGGATGTCTCCAACCCGGTGCTGTACCTTCTGCCCAACATCAAAGTGATGATGGGCCAGGGTGACTTCCAGAGAAAATGGAGGAGGGTGCGGACGATCCTGGCCGGGGAAAAGGAGATGGGGTCGTTTTCCTGTCTGGACTTAAGGTTCGATGATCAGGTGCTGTTGAGCCGATCCTCACCCGGCGAATCTTATCCCCGGACCAAGAAAGAGGGCGGCACTTTGGGAAAGACGGCGAGAGGCAAGCATGGCGGATGAAAACAAAATCGTAGGCCTGGATATCGGCACGACCAAGATCGCTGCCATCATCGCCGAAGCTGACGAGTCGGACCAGCTCAGGATAATCGGCATCGGCACCAGCCCATCGGGAGGCCTGAAAAGGGGGGTGGTCATCAATCTGGAGAAGACCGTGGAGTCCATAGCCTCGGCGGTGGAGGATGCGGAGATGATGGCGGGGGTGAAGGTGGGTTCGGTCTATGCCGGCATAGCCGGGGACCATATCAGGAGCATTAACAGTCGGGGAGTGCTGGCCGTATCGCGGTCCGATCACGAGATCACCTCCACCGACGTGGACAAGGTCGTCGAGGCCGCCAAGACGGTGGCCTTGCCCATGGATCGCGAGATAATCCACGTCCTCCCCCAAGAGTTCACGGTGGACGATCAGTCCGGCATCAAGGACCCGGTGGGGATGGCAGGGGTGAGACTGGAGACCGAGGTGCACATCGTCACCGGTGCAGTCACCTCCGCTCAGAATATCTATCGCAGCGTGAAAAAGGCAGGTGTGGAGGTATCGGACCTGGTGCTGCAGCCGCTGGCCTCCAGCTACGCTCTGCTCACGCCGGATGAGGAGGAACTGGGAGTAGCACTGGTGGACCTGGGGGGCGGAACTACCGATTTTGCCATCTTCTATGACGGTTCCATCAGACATACCGGAGTGGTTGGTTTGGGAGGGAAGAACGTCACAAATGACATAGCCATCGGCCTGCGGACGCCGGTGGATCGGGCAGAGGAAATCAAAAAGCTCTACGGATGCGCCATGTCCGGTCTGGTGGACTCAGACGAGGTGATCGACGTCCCGGGGATGGGAGGGAGAGAGCCCAAGCAGATATCCCGTAACGTGCTGGCTTCCATAATCGAGCCCAGGGTGGAGGAGATATTGACCCTCACCCTGGAGGAGATGAAAAAGAGCAACTACTTCGAACTTCTCACCGCCGGTGTGGTTCTGACCGGTGGAGGGTCCTTGATGCAGGGAACAGTGGAGTTCGCAGAGAAGATACTTGACGTTCCGGTCAGAAGCGGAAAGCCCTCGGGAATAAGCGGCTTCGAAGAGTTGACCTGCAGTCCCATCCACTCCACGGGGGTAGGACTTGTGCTTTACGGATGGGAACGGTTGAAGGAAGGGAAGTCCGGGGGCCGGTTGAAAGCCAGGGGCCTGTTTCGAAAGATGAAAAATATGTTTAGTCAATATATGTAAAAATCTCAAGGGAGGAGGGAACGCTCATGTTCTTTGAGCTGGATACCAACTACGAAAACTACGCCCGCATGAAGGTGGTGGGCGTCGGCGGCGCAGGCGGAAACGCGGTCAACCGCATGATAGATGCCGGCCTCTCCGGGGTGGATTTCATCTCGTTGAACACCGACCTGCAGGATTTGGAAAACTGCAAGGCTACCCACAGGGTCCAGATCGGGTCACGGCTGACCAAAGGTCTGGGCGCCGGGGCAAATCCGGAGATCGGCAGAAAGGCCATCGAGGAAGACCGAGACGTGGTGGCGGAGGCTCTTCTGGGATCAGACATGGTGTTCGTCACCGCCGGGATGGGAGGCGGCACCGGCACCGGAGCCTGTCCCACCGTGTCCGAGATCGCCAAGGACCAGGGAGCTTTAACCATCGGAATAATCACCAAACCCTTCGATTTCGAAGGAAAGAAGCGAATGAACCGGGCCCTGACCGGGATTGAGGAGCTGAAGGATAAGGTGGATACTCTGATCGTAATCCCCAATCAGAAGCTTTTGAACCTGGCCACGCCGGACACCAAGCTGACCGATGCCTTCAGGATGGCGGATGACGTGCTGCTGCAGGCCACCAAAGGGATCTCCGACCTGATCAGCGTTCCCGGCCTGATCAATCTCGATTTCGCGGACGTGAAAACGGTTATGGCGGAGATGGGAGATGCGCTCATGGGCATCGGGTACGGTGTCGGGGAGAATCGGGCCAAGGAGGCCGCCACCCAGGCCATCGCCAGTCCGCTCTTGGACAACGTCTCCATCAACGGCGCCAGAGCACTTCTGATAAACATAACCGGCAACAGCAATATGAGCTTGCTGGAGGTAAACGAGGCTGCCAGCTTGATAACCGAGGCAGCCGGAGCAGACGCCAACATCATCTTTGGAGCGGTAATAGACGAATCGCTGCAGGACGAACTCAGGGTTACGGTAATCGCCACCGGATTCGGCAATGGTTACGGGGAGATAGCGTCAGAATCCGATGCCGATCTGTTCTCCTCCCGCAAGGTGGTCTTTGAGAACAAGCCCGAAAAGAACAAGGAACCCTTGGGCGAACCTCAGAGGGTTCCGACGAGAAGCAAGGTTCAGGCTTTCCAGACGGACGACTGGGAAGTCCCCACGTTCTTGAGAAAACAGAACGGAAGCTAGACGAGTTCTTAAGTTGTCATGACGCAGTCATTTGATAAGAAAAGTGGCAGAATATGAGCTAACCTGAGAACATCCCTTCAAACCTCCCCCCTCAACACCTCCTTTGCGACGGGCCCCGCCGCGCCACCGGCGGGGCTTTTTTTCTGTCCAAAGAAAAAGCGTCGCACACTGAATTGCGACGCTATCATGACCTCAAGATCTACACTATGCCGTGGCTTCGACCGCACCGGGAATCAGCCGCCTCCGGGCCGGTCGGCATTGCCTTCCGAATGTAGCAGCTGGGGCGCGATACACCGGCCGCCTTGCCACTTATGGGCTCTATGAGGAGCCCGGATCCACTATCTTCCCTATGAACAGTATGCTTCCTGAGTCACTCTCCCGGATCACGAACACGAATGGTCGATCCGCCCGGAAGCCGGAGTAGGTCGGTGGCCACGAGCAGGTCATGACAACTACGGTCACGGCAGCCGCCTCCGTCCCCTCTTCGTTGACTTCCACGAAGGTCTTGTGCTTGACCTCATCGATCCAAACGCCGCCTCCCTGGTACATTTTGCTGAAATCGGCCCCTGGAGAGAAGGCGATTCCCATGCCCAATGCCTGAAGCACCTTGTTCAGCTTGACTTCATATTCGAGCTTAAACTTGGGGATGTAGATGTCAAACGAATCTTCCGGGAATGACAGCGAGCTGATCCACACGTCGTAGTTCTCCTGACTCAATTGGGCAACGATCTCATCCACGTGCCTGTCTCGGTGCGGAAGGAATATGGTCATGCTGAAATCGCCGTCACCGTAAGGGAGATCCACTGCGTCGAACAGGTCGTTGGCGTAGTACTTATGCAGGGCCCGCTGCTGCATCATCTCGCATGGGACCGTGGAACCGTCGGCAAGATAGAACCAATCATCTTCGGTCAGCTCCTCATCGAACTGATAGGTCCAGGAGCCCTTGAAGTAGATGGCGTTGATCAGAAACATGACGATGAGAGGATCGATGGGCTTCTTCACGATGTCCTTTATCTTGCCGTTGGTGTTCTCCTCCACCCATGCATTGATGATGTCTGCCGCCTCCGGAGCGCCGAAATCCATCCTGGTAACCTGGGCGTAGAAGTACTGGGCACAAAGATCCAAGAATTCCTTTTCGGGGGTCCAGATGTCACGATACCATATTGAATTCGCGATGTCAAACTGCACCTTGGGGTCAAGCTGCGTGAGCAGGTTGATCAAATTGTTGTAAGATTGGTTGATCTCCTCCAGAGTCAGACCGGAAAGCTCCAGGGCCTTCTCCATAGCCTCTTTAGTGGCTCCGTTGGCCCCATTGTAGGTCATGCCCAGAGCCACGGAGACGCTCAGGGGGGAGATGAATATGTTGGCGTCTCCCTCCTCCTTCACGATCTCCTTGAACAGCTTGATTCCGAACCTGTTATCGGATTCCACCAGCCCCCTGGCATAGGAGGTTGATCCCTGAGACTCCTCCTGATCAGTCGACACCGGGTTCCTGGTCGTACACTGCATAAGAGCAATGGCCACAAGTAACGGCACCAGAAGTATAAGTTTCTTCTTCATCTTATCCTCCATTGTTTGGGGCCGGACTACTTCGAGTTTACCAACCATCGCAGGAATTGTCAACGATATTTGCCACCCGTATGCAGATCAAACGCCGTGCCGAGATTCCCGGATGCACCACCGTGACCTTAAGCTACTGTTTGACAACACACTAGAGGTGTACCACCCCCGGCGCGCACCCAAGATAGAGCTTGCCAATCGCAGATTGTCGCGAGGCATTGAGTCGAGGAGAAGTCACAGCAGAAGGCTAATCGTAAAACACTTAACGTGTTG
>CAYFQZ010000213.1:0-3043 GCA_964345305.1 uncultured Ignavibacteria bacterium
ACGCGCTTTATCAACCAATACCTGAGCCGACCCGGATTGTAGTGGTCGAAAACCAGTTCGGCCAGCAAAAAATCGTGATTGGTATGCCCAGGGCTTTTGCCGCACCGGCCCAGAAAAGGCAGAAGGGCAGCCAGTTCCCCGAGGATCTAGACCACTTTAAGCTCTACTGGGTTCTCGAAGGTGAGCCTGTGTCCAAAGTCGTAGCGCTCCAGGATCAGTTTGGCATCGAAGAGATGGGAGAGACGAAGGTTAGCTGGCCCCTCGCCTTAGGAGTTCCCGTCAAGAAGGAGTACCGGGGGGAAGTCTCTCCCATTCACAACGAGGAGGCTCACCTCATGATCTACCGCATCACGCCGCGGTCGTTGAAACAGGGGAGGGGCGTTCGTGACCAGTTCGACGGGTGCGATTTGACCTTCCGTCTAAGCGTTTTACTCGCGGCACCTAGCGTCAAGCTGCGGTGGGAGGAGTGGTGAGCTTTGACGGGCGCAAAGCGCCCGCCAAACATCACGAAATCTCCTCTACCCTCCCCCGAATTTCGGGGAAGGTGCTGCCCGGTGTGGGCAAATATCCCTGCTGCGGAACATACTGCCCGGTGTGGGCATCATCGCTCTGACCCTGCTGGAGGGCAACGCCTACCGGCAGACGGCGATGGCCGCCGGCGCGGATGATCTTGTCCCCAAGGCAGAACTGGTCACTGACCTGCTGCCGGCCATCCGGCGGGTGGTACAAGCTAACCGATCCCGATAGAGGCTGGCTGATGCAATTGTGCCTCTGTCGCCGAGACTGAGCAGCGACCGTGGCTCACTGTCAGCGTCTGGAAGGAACGCTGTGGCGTAAACTGGATCTCCTGCCGAGCCAGGAGATGTGCCTGCTCTACGAAATAGGTATGCGTGGTGATTAGAATTCCCGCAAGGAGGGTAGCGTGAAAGATTGACAGCTGACTCCTATCCTGGGAGCGATCCCGATGGGTGTCGGTCGTTTGTTAGTTAGGCTGGCCGATCCTGCTCAGAGCTGGAGCGGGGCCGGGACTTCGTCTAAACTTTAAAATGAAGGAGGAAGAGCGTGATAGAGGAAGAAAGAAGGAACGAGATTGAGAAGGCCAAAGAGGTGCTCAGTAAGATGGACCCTGAGCTGTCCATGATGGCCATCCGACAGGCGGAGGTGGAATTTGAGGAGGTAAACAGGATCAAAGACTTCCTCTCCAAGTCCAATCCCGAAGCGGTTCAGTACGCCATCGCAGAGTTGCAGCAAGAAGCAATGAGCAAAGAGTTTAGCGCGGTCAAGGAGCAACTTGCGACATTCGACTCGGGGGTGCTCGCGGAAGCAGCGGTGGAACTGGGGTTTGCCGCTAAGCTAGGTTACTGCATAAACGACATCCGATGTCGAGCCAACTGCATCCAAGTTATGGGAATCCGGTGCCTGCAGCAGCTGTATGTTGCTTACAAGCGGGATTGGCTGATAGACTCGGAAATGATGGAAAGGGTTTTCGGCCGAGCTGTAGCTAGGGCCTTGGTTCAGGCCAAATAGTTAGGGGAATTGTTATCTCCGGTAGTTTCCCTATCCCGTATTGGTGGTCCCCCTAGCAGAGAGCATCCCGCCGATGCCTCCGAGGTGGGGCAAGGCCCCGATTGCCTCCTGCAGCACTCTAGCTTGGTTGGCGCCGGAGGGAGCATGGAGGTGTGCGCTGGTCTGGTCGGCGAACTGTTGGGTCAATGGCGCGCCGCCGAGGATCACCTGGTCCCGCAATCCAGCTTCGTTATCATGAGCCGAGAAACCACACCACTCTTCGGCGTGGTAGGTTCCGTCCTGGGGGGTGCAAGGGGGTGAGTAGCCCCAATTGGCTGTGGGGGTCTAAGACCCTCCACCGCCATAGAGCGGTCGTCCGAGGCTGGCGGCTGGCCGAAGGTCAGCCGCCAAGCCGGCCGGCGCTTCATTAAGAGTGCATCGATGATTGCACGCATGCCGGCCATCGTCGCGGTCAGCAGAGCGATGATTTGCACGAAGCGGGGCTGGTGTTGATGAGCATCTCGGGCACGAAGCACTCCCGGGCTTCGAAGCGGCGACCGACCGTGCCATCGTGCCGATCATTGCCTAGTACTACAGCGTGACTTTCACATAATCGCTGTCGAGAGGCGTCCTCGCCTCAGATTCGATGGCGTTCTGACGTACCAGACAGGGCGCTGACGCTCCTTAGCGCGATGAGAGGTGCCGTTGGCTCGAGGTAAGGTTGTACTACTGGTTGATGACATCGCCGGGGTTGTGGCCAGCCTTCAGCGCCTGTTGCACTCTTCCGGCGATTCCTGTTGTATCTCCCTTGATCACGCCCTGCTAGATCATGTTCAGCATGTCCTGCCCCCCCTCATCCATCCGCTTCCCTGAAGTGCAGGACGTCAAGGAAGACCATGCATCAACACAATTGAGGGAGACTACTCGATTTCCTGACGTGATTCAGTAAAATATGAAGCGTATCCGAGAGACACAGGTTCCTATCTTGCGGTCTTCAGCTGTCCTACGGGCGGAGTTCTTTGGTGGACTGCTACTCAATCACTTCCTGCCGCCAGAAATGGCGTTGGACCGGGTTCGATTCGATATCGCCTGTATGTGCAATGGTGCCTACACCCTGAAAGAGATAAAAAAGCATCTGGGAGATGAGTTACTCCATTCAAGAGAGTACGTGGACCATCTTGTGGAGAGTACTCTTCAAAAGTTTGAGACCAATCTGCTTTTATACTGGAAGAACGAAAAACTGGTTAAACCACGCGACTTTGTCCAGCTCCTGAACTCGCAGGTTGATACTCGCCGTCACTTTTCAGCTCCGATAGTCGTGATTTGGGAACTTACTCGAGGCTGCAATTTGAGATGCAAGCATTGCTTTTCTGCCTCGGGACGTCGTGAAGCCAATGAACTTACGACTGAGGAGGTCAAAGCAGCAATAGATCTTTTTGCTGAGCAAAAGGTCTTTTATATCAACTTCACTGGGGGTGAGCCGCTCCTCCGGTCCGATCTCTTTGAGATTCTGCAGTACGCTTCCACTAAGAAGATT
>CAYFQZ010000214.1:0-13732 GCA_964345305.1 uncultured Ignavibacteria bacterium
AAGCACTAAAGATATTCAAAGAAATTGGGATGCTCCAACTAGTGGAACAGACCAAAACGAATATTGAAAGAGTCAAGGCAATGATGAATCACAGATGACGCATATCGAATGACGAATGACAGATGAAGGATAGGGGATATGCCGGTTTATGAGAGATTCGAGGATTTGCCGGTGTGGAAGCTGGCAAAGGATTTGGCGGTCGAAATATACCAACTCACCAAAGGTGACAAGTTTCGCAGAGATTACGGGTTAGTCGATCAGATTCGGAGGGCCGCAATATCCGTTTCAAGTAATATCGCGGAGGGATTTGAAAGAGGATCGAGAAAGGAATTTATCCAATTCCTGTACATTGCCAAAGGTTCCTTGGGCGAAATCAGAAGTCAACTACAAGTTTGTTTCGAGTTGGGTTACGTAAACAAAGATAAGCTGAATGCACTCTTATCCCGGACCTATGATCTTTCCAATCAAGTAGGTGCTTTCATTTCGTCGATCAAAAGGAGAATTAGAAGCCAATCCGTCATCCGTCATTAAGCATTCGTCATCTGTTATTATGTATTCGTCATCCGTCATCAATCATCCGTCATACTCTTAACATGGACAACAAGATTATCATATTACCGGAAGACCTGGTGGACAAGATTGCCGCCGGCGAGGTCGTGGAGCGTCCGGCTTCGGTGGTAAAGGAGCTGGTGGAAAACTCCGTAGACGCCGGGGCAAAGAACGTAGACGTAGAGATCAAGAAGGGCGGCATCAAGTTCATCCGGGTCACCGACGACGGTACGGGGATGGACGAAAAGAATGCAACCCTGGCATTCCAGAGGCACGCCACCAGCAAGATCAAGGACGCCGACGATTTGTTTCAGATAGCCACCCTGGGATTCAGGGGGGAAGCTCTCCCCTCGATTGCCGCCGTCTGCTTCCTGGATATGCTTACCCGGACTGCAGGAAGTCTGAGCGGGACCAGACTGAAATCTGAAGGTGGCATGATAAAAGAAACCAAGCAGATGGGATCGCCGGTGGGAACTTCGGTGATCGTCAGGGAGTTGTTTTACAACGTGCCGGCGCGCAGGAAGTTTCTGAAGACGGTCTTGACGGAGACCAGGCACATAATCGATCTGTTGACCCGGTTCGCCATAGCCTATCCGGAAATCTCTTTCAAGCTCAAGAGCGACGAAAGGGAGCTTTTCAGCTTCGGAAGGGCAGCCGATCTGAAGAGGAGAATCACAGACATCTTCGGGCAGAGCCAGATCGAGAAAATGCTGGAGATAAGAGCGGGTAAGGATAAGCCGGTAATCGCGGGTTTTCTGGGGAAGCCCGAGATAGCCCGGTCGAATCGGGCTGAACTCTACCTCTTCGTCAATCGAAGACCTATCGTCTCACGATCGCTTTACCACGCGGTGCAGTCGGGGTACGGAGAGCTGCTCGCGAAAGGGAAATTTCCCTTTGCCGTGGTAATGATTCAGATCGATCCCAAGCTGGTCGATGTTAACGTGCATCCCGCCAAAAGCGAGATCAGGTTTGCCGATGAGAGAGGCATGCATGACCTGGTCTATACCACGATCAAAGAGTCTCTGACCTCCTCCCGGATAGTATCGGAGTTCAGGGCCGAGAAAGAACAACTTACGCGTCCGGGCCCCAGGGCCACGGAGGAAGGGAGTCACCCGGAGCAGAGAACCGATTTCACGGCCGAAGTGCCTCATCCGGTGCAGCAGCCTCCATTGGGCGCGCGGCCCGAAGAAGAGCAAGAGTCGACTCAAAGGACATTCCTTTCCGATACCCCGGATAAGGTGATTCAGCCTTCAAGCGAAAAACCACCGAAAGTCGAGCAGGATAAGGAAGCTAGACCGGAGAGAAAGGTGAAAGCAGAGATAACCAACCTCTGGCAGCTTGCGGATACCTACATACTCTCCCAGGTTAAGGGAAACCTGATGGTTCTGGATCAACATGCCGCTCACGAAAGAATCCTTTACGAGGAGGCCTTGAGGAATCTAACAAAAAGCGCGGCGTCTTCTCAACAGGTTCTGTTTCCCACGGTCCTGGAGCTGGCTCCCAAGGAATTTCAGATTCTGGAGGAACACAAGGACCTAATCTGCAGGTTGGGATTCGACATAAAACATTTCGGCGGACGGTCGATTCTCGTCACGGCAGTTCCCTCGATTATCGGAAGCAAAAGCGGCGAGGTTTTCCTCAGAGAGATTTTGGCCCAGGTGGAGGAAGAGGGAAGGCAGGAAAAAGACCGGGTGAGAGTGGTAGCCAAGTCCTTCGCATGTCACGGATCGGTCAAGGCAGGGGAGAGGCTATCTCAGGAGGAGATGCAGCATCTGGTGAAACAGCTCTTTACCACAGAGGAACCGTATTCCTGCCCTCACGGTCGACCCACAGTTATCAAGCTTTCTTTGGAGGAGTTGAATAAGAAATTCGGAAGGAACTAGCTCAGAGATCTGCGGGGAACTGATCATTTGACTTGCTCCCCGTGTGCATAGATTGGGCGGGAGATTATCCCGCCCGAAGCGTATACGTGGTTTGTGGTTTACAGTTCAAGATCCATGAGAAAAAGAGCTGCCGCGCGTCGCTGATTCGTCGCGATTCATACACAGGATTGCATTATGACATTGTCCGTGTGGATTCGCTCGGAGTCTCTGTTCAGATTTCGCACAGGATGTGCTCTCGGAACTGAAAGATTATGAAAACGGACGATAAGGTGCTGGTCATACTGGGGCCTACATGCGTTGGGAAAACTCAAGTCTCCCTTAAAGTTGCCGATACAGTCAAAGGTGAGATAGTCTCCTTCGACTCCAGGCAGGTCTACAGATTGATGGACGTCGGAACTGCCAAACCGACGAAGGAGGAACAAGAACGAGTTGCTCATTATTTGATCGACGTGGTATATCCGGATGAGAAATTTACTGCTGCAGATTATGTAAGGAAAGCCAGACAGGTAATCGACGAAATAAGGGCAAAAGGCAAACAGCCCATAGCGGTTGGAGGTTCAGGGCTTTATCTTAAGGCCCTGACGGAAGGATTCTTTGAAGGCCCCAAGGCGGACGAAGAGATAAGAAAAAAACTCAAAGCGGAGGCTCAAGAATTCGGGGAGCCTCATCTTTTTGACCGGCTCAAGCAGGCGGACCCGCAAGCAGCGGAGAGAATCCATCCCAACGATCTGGTAAGAATCGTCCGGGCCCTGGAGGTTTATGAGCTCACAGGAAAACCGATCAGCGCCTGGCAGCGGGAAGGACGTTACCTGCCGTTTCCCATGGGCTTCGTCAAGATCGGCCTGAACCTGGACCGGAAGAAATTGTACAACAGAATAAACCTCAGGGTGGACCGGATGGTCTCGGCTGGGCTTCTGGAGGAAGTCAGGGCGCTCAAAGAAAGGGGATTCACTCCCGAGCTGAAGGCGTTGAGAACAGTCGGATATCAAGAGCTGTTCGACTATCTGGAGGAAAAGTTCGATCTATCTACCGCCGTCGAGAAAATTAAGTTGAACACCAGGCATTATGCCAAAAGACAGATGACCTGGTTCAGAAAGGACAAGCAGATCACCTGGATGGATGCAGAGGATGAGATGTTGATTGAGAGAATCCTGCACTGCTTCCACGCTGGTTAGGGTCTGTCTGGACACGCGCGATGTTATTCTGAAGCGTCCGCATTCGGGGAGAACCGACGTTCCGACCGTGCTGAATACTCCGAATAGCGGAGTCACAAGCTGAGTTTCAAGATGGATTAAAAGACTTCCCATATTGGATTTTTCGGACGTGGTGGAAAAAAGACTTGACAGGTTTTTGTGAATGTCTTATATAGCAAGCACTTATAATCTCCCGGCGGGTGTCGGGGTCTGATCAGCTCGGTCTGCTGATCCATTTAGCACCTGCCGGCCGATTTCGGAGGCAAAAATGTTCAGAGCAAGACTGCTGGTCTTTTTCATACTCACGCTCTCTGTAATGGCTGGCTGTTCCGGCGCGCTGATAAAACCCAGGGTGATGACTTCACCTCCCGCAGGGGAATCCGCTGCCCCATCGACGGGATCAACGATTGATTCCAGCTACTCCCCCGAAGTCGCCGCCAGAGACGAGTTCGAAGAGGTTGAGTTGTATTACGCACTGGGCGTGGCGGCCAACCAGGATGGAAGGTGGCTCCAGGCCCAGGATCACTTTGAGGAGGCACTGGAGCTTCTGGCAAACCTCGATATCGAAGAGGGGGATTCGTCTCGAGAGGCTAGGTTCGAGAGGCTGCTCAACGAGATAGCCGAGGACTACAGGATCACACTGTTGGGGTTGGGCGTTCTTTCGGGCGAAAGCTCCATATCGGCTTTCCTGCAGCGTTTTGAGAACGTGGAGAACTTCAAGGCGCTTCAGAAGGGAATGGAGGTGGGTGAAGTTGAGCCTGGAAGCGGAAAGGTCACCTACGACATGCCCATCGAATGGAATCAGAGGGTGGAGAATTCCGTCATCTATTTCCAGACCGTGGCCAGGCAAGCCTTCGAAACCTATCTGAAAAGATCGGGTAAATACAAAGACCTGATGCAAAGGATTCTCAAAGAGAAAGGGTTGCCCGAAGACCTGGTGTGGTTGTGCCTGGTGGAGAGTGGCTTCAATCCCAAGGCCTATTCCTGGGCCCGGGCCATGGGACCATGGCAGTTCATCGCCGCCACTGGCAGAAAATACGGGCTGAGGAGAAACTGGTGGTATGATGAGCGTAGGGACTTCGTCAAGTCAACCTATGCCGCGTGCGACTATCTGATTTTCCTCTATGACAGGTTTCGGTCATGGCCTCTGGCGCTGGCGGCTTACAACGGGGGAGAGGGAAGAGTGGATAGAGCCATCAGGAAACATAAGACCAGGGACTTCTGGAAACTGAAACTGAACCGCCAGACTGCAAACTACGTGCCACTCTATATGGCGGCTACCATCATTGCCAAAGAGCCACAGAGATACGGTTTTGATACCGAATATGACGATCCGATCGAGTTCGATGTAGTCAAGGTGAATCAGCCCATGGACCTGAAGAAGATCGCCAGCAGCTTGGGAGTTTCTCCGGCGGTTCTGACCGAACTCAATCCTGAGCTCCGGCGCGGGATTACACCTCCCAACTATCCGGCATATCCGCTGAGGATACCCATCGGTAACAGGGAACTTTTCGGTCAAAAGTTCAAAGGCTACGATGCCAAGACCAGCGGCCTGTTTGTGGAGCACAAGGTCACCAGAGGACAGACGCTTTCGCATTTGTCTCATAGGTACGGGGTGCCGATCTCGGCCATAATGGAGTTGAACGGCCTGACGAACAGACACCGGTTGAGCATTGGTCAGCGGCTTATCATCCCTACCAACAAGCAGTCAGTAGCCACCAAGAGCAGATCCAAGTCCGCCTCTTCGAAGAAGGCGACGGTAAGACCAAGCGGTACCTTCACTTATCGGGTGAACAAGGGCGACAATCTCTCGGCACTGGCGGCCAAGTTCAACACCAGCGTGAATGAAATAAAGCGTCTAAATAACTTGAGGAGTTCTCACCGGATTTATGTCGGTCAAAGATTGAGGATGCCGGGAACGACAGACGGTGCCGGGGGGCTTTTCAGACAGCACGTAGTCGCCAGGGGAGAAAATGTCTCGTATCTGGCCAAGAAGTATGGCGTCACGGTGTCGGCCATTCTGTCGGCCAATAACTTGAGCAGTCAGAGCATCCTGCGAATCGGCCAGCATCTTCTAATACCGGCGTCTTCAGACGTGACTTTGGAGACCTACGTGGTAAAAAGGGGAGACACCATCTCTCAGTTGGCTCTCAGATTCGGCAGCAGTCCGGGAGACATAAAGAAACTGAATGGCTTGAACAATCCTCATCGCATCAAAACGGGACAGAGGCTCCGGATTCCCTCACGAAACGGAAACGGGGGGCGGCAGGAACAGGGAAGGTGGATAACCTACGTGGTCAGAAGGGGTGACAGCCTGTGGGAGATAGCCAAAGCCTTTGGGGTGCTGATGGAGAAACTGATCCAGTGGAATAACATCAGATCGCCTGCCAAGCTTCGGGTGGGAGATGAGATCAGGATATTTACCCCTAACTGAGGCAATATTTTAACTCGTTGTTGCGTATCCTGTTATTGGACTTGATCAATCCGGGACTGTGGGAGGAAGAAGATGGCAAAAAGAAGCGACGTGGTCATTGCGGTAATAATCGTTGCCAGCTTTCTGATCATTTCCGTTCTGACCCTGCTTGCTTTTATCGGGCTTTCGGAGGAAGGGTACGTTTTGCTGGGCGGCTTGGGTGAGAAGGTGGCCATCGTGGAAGTACACGGCGTGATTCGGAATTCCTCTGATGTGATCCGGCAATTGAGAAAGTACGGGAAGGACGGTTCCATTCCTGCCGTGGTGCTGCATATCGACAGTCCGGGGGGAGGTGCGGCCGCTTCTCAGGAGATCCACGAGGAGATCAACAAGCTGAGAGAAGCCGGAAAGAAGGTGGTTGCTTCCATGGGCAGCGTGGCGGCCTCGGGCGGATACTACTTGGCCTGCGCTGCCGATACCATCGTGGCAAATCCGGCCACCTTGACCGGAAGCATCGGCGTGATCTTTCAGTTTCCGGTGGCCGAGGAATTGCTGCGAAAAGTGGGGGTCAAGTACGAGGTGGTCAAACGAGGCGAAATCAAAGACATGGGGTCCCTCGACAGGTCCATGACCCAAAGGGAGAGGGAGTCGCTGCAGTCGGTGGTGGATGACACCTATGAGCAGTTCATCGGGGCCATCATCCAGGGCAGGAACCTACAGAGGGAGGAAGTGTTGAAAATCGCGGACGGAAGCATCTTCACCGGAAGTCAGGCCAAAGAACTGGGCCTGGTGGACGAGCTGGGCAACCTGCACGACGCCATAAAGATAGCGGGTGAGATGGTGGGAATCGAAGAGTACCCCAAAACCATAAAGGAAAGAAAGAAGAGAATCTCCTGGTTCGACGTCCTGACGCAGAAGCTGGCCGACCTACTGGAGTTGGACCAGAGCGGAACCATGATGCCCAGGCTGGATTATATCTTTAAATAGTGAATGCTGGGAAGGAGACGGCGCTTTTCAGATGCCCATTTACGAGTACACTTGCAGGAGCTGCGGCTGCCAATTCGAAGTTCTCCACAGAAGCAGCCGGGAGACGAAACCAGCCTGCCCCAAGTGCGGAGCAGACGAGGTCGACAAGCTGTTTTCGGTCTTCGGCTTCTCTTCCGGAGGAAGCTTCGTCTCCTCCTCCACCAAGGGAGCAGGCTGCTCGGCCTGCAGCTCACGAAACTGCAGCAGCTGTGGATAGGTATGCACACTCAACTGCACAGCGGACGGCCGGGAAAAGCAAGAAGCCACTTAATTGGATCCATTAAAGGAGGTGTTATATGACCAAAGCGGATTTGGTTGAGGCGGTGGTTGAGAAAACAGGCCTTACCCGTACCGACGTGGCGGTGGTGGTGGACAAGCTGCTGGAAGCGGTAAAGGAAGCGCTGGAGAACGGTAAAAACATCGAGATCAGGGGATTCGGCACCTTCAAGATAAAACAAAGAAAGGCTCGGAAGGCGCGCAACCCCAGGACCGGGGAAGAGGTTCCGGTTCCCGATCGAAAGGTCCCGGTCTTCAAACCGTCCAATGAGTTCAAGGCCGTGATCACCAAGCTTCCGCTCGACTAAAACTCGCGCAGTCATCAATAACGCTAGCAGATGGTGGTGGTATGCCCTGTGGAAGAAAGAGGAAACGACACAAGATAAAGACTCACAAGCGAAAGAAAAAGCTTAGAGCCGATCGACACAAGAAGAAGACGCGGTAGCCTTGAGCATTGCAGACGTTCAGATGATCTTTGTGCTCTCAGACACGCACATTCCCGAACGTACGAAGCGGCTTCCCCGAAAGCTGTTGGACCAAATCAGACCGAAAGATGTGATCTTTCACGCCGGAGATTTCGTCGGGTGGAATGTTTATCAGCAGCTGGCGGATGTGGCCAGGCTTTATGCCGTCCGCGGGAACATGGATGATGCCAAGATAAAAGAGCTTCTGCCAGAGAGGATGGTGGTGGAAGTTGCGGGTAGGAGAGTAGGAATGCGTCATGGATCCGGCCCCTCGGCCGGATTGGCCGACAGGGTCTACCAGGATTTCGGAGAGAGGTGCGACGTGTTAATCTTCGGGCATTCCCACGTTCCGTTCAACAGAAGAATGGGAGATACCCTGGTTGTCAATCCGGGGAGCCTCTCATGGAACATGGCTCCCCCTTTCGACGCGACTTACGGGACCCTGACCATCGAGGGCCGCGACGTCTGGGCCCAGATCCATGAGCTGAAATAGAAGGGGCCGGTGGCCATTGATTTAAAAACGTCGATCCCAGACTGAAAAAGGGAAATTCCTGCCCCTGTAGCTCAGTTGGATAGAGCAGCGGCCTCCGGAGCCGCGTGCACCCGTTCGAGTCGGGTCAGGGGTAGTTGAAAGCTGGTTCGCGGTTCGCAGTCCAGAGTAACAGAGAGATAGAGCATCCAGCCGCAGGCTTTCCGCCAAAGGCGGACCTGCCCAGGGCAGACAGCCTGCGCGATTTGTTTGATGCGGACCGGATATTGATAGTGAGAGGCCGTCGATAAGAGTGGAATCTGGTTAGACAAGCATGAAATGGTCTGAGTACTACATACCAACCTTGAGGGAAGACCCGGCGGAAGCCGAGATAGCCAGTCACAGGCTGTTGATGCGAGCCGGTTACATTCGAAAGCTGTCTGCCGGCGTATACAGCTATCTCCCTTTGATGCAGCGGGTGTTGCTGAAGGTGACCCGCATCGTCCGTGAGGAAATGGATGCGGCCGGGGCAGTGGAGATACTGATGCCGGTGCTTCATCCGGCCGAGCTGTGGCAGCAGAGCGGCAGATGGGAGACTGTGGGCAAAGAGCTGATGAGAGCCAGGGACCGGCACGACCGGGACCTGGTCCTGGGCGGCACCCACGAGGAGATCGTCACCTATCTGGTCAGGGGGGAGCTGAAATCGTACCGGCAGCTGCCGTTAAATCTGTATCAGATCCAGACCAAGTTCAGGGACGAGATCAGGCCCAGATTCGGCTTGATGAGAGGGCGGGAGTTCATCATGAAGGATGCCTATACTTTCGACAAGGATGAGGAGGGTCTGAAGGTGAGCTACCGGAAGATGCTGGATGCATACAAGAAAGCGTTTGACCGATGCGGGCTTGAGACCAAAACGGTGGAATCCGACACGGGCGCTATGGGAGGCACGGCAGCGCACGAATTCATGGTCATAGTGGACACGGACGGCGGAGAGAACGTGATATTTCACTGCGACAGTTGCGACTACGCGGCAAACATAGACAAGGCCAGCTCGCTTGAGCCGGGGTCGATGGGAGAGGAGAAGAATTCGCAGAAACCGATGCAGAAGGTCGCCACTCCGGGAGCCAAGACGGTAGAGGAGGTGACCCAGTTTCTGGGCGTGCCGGCGAAGAAGCTGGCCAAAACTCTGCTCTACCGAACGGACGGCAAGATCGTTGCCGCGATGATCAGGGGGGACAGGCAGATCAATGAAATCAAGCTTAAGAATGCGCTTGGCTGCATCACCCTGGAGATGGCGGATGCTCAGACGGTTCAGAAAATCACCGGAGCCGCTGTCGGCTTCGCCGGGCCGGTGGGCCTGAAGGACGTGAAGATAGTGGCGGACGAGGAGATTTCCCGGTTGAGAAACTTCGTCACCGGAGCCAACCAGGATGACTACCATCTAGCCAACGTCAACATCGGACGGGACTTCCACATCCATCAGGTGACGGAGATCCGGTGCGCGCAGGAAGGTGAGATATGTCGCCGCTGCGGGAAAGGGACTCTGTCCACGTCCCGGGGAATCGAGGTGGGGAACACCTTCATGCTGGGCATCAAATACAGCAGGGCACTGGGTGCCACTTTTCTGGACGTCGACGGGCAAGAGAAGCCGTTCATCATGGGATCCTACGGCATCGGCATAACCCGCACCGCCCAGGCGGCGGTGGAGAGGTTCCACGATGAGAAGGGCATAATCTGGCCCGCCTCGATCGCACCTTTCTCCGTTGAGATTCTGCCGCTCAACGTAATGGATGAGAGGCAAAGAGACGTGGCTTTCCAAGTATACGAGCAGATGAAAAAGGGCAAACTGGAGGTGTTGATCGACGACAGGAACGAGAGGGCCGGAGTGAAGTTCAACGATGCCGATCTCATCGGACTGCCTCTACGGGTAAATGTGGGCGCCAAGAGCCTGAAGGAAGACAAGGTGGAGTTGTGCGTGAGAAGAACAGGAAACACGGTCCTGGTACCTAAGGAAGCTGCTGTGGACAAATGCAGGGAGTTTCTAAATGACCTTTGAATCTGAGCGGGGATGGATTCGAGGTCAACTCAAAAGAGAGTAGGATAACGGAAAAAACGGGGCAGGGGTGGGAAGGAGCATTGGGAGAGGGGAGGGGAGTGATTTTTGTGTTGATTTTCCTAAGGAGGGGTGTTAGATTAAGATGGTTAGAGTGGGTTCAGCCCACTCTTTTACATAAATGTTCACGTATAAATAAAGTTATGAGCTCAATAGCGGAAATGCTCAGAGAGAGACTCAGACCTCTGGTCGAGGAGGACGGCCTGGAGATAGTGGATCTGGAATTCCCCCAGGCCGGATCGGCATCGGTACTGAGGATCTATGTGGACAGGGTCGGCGGCGTGACCGTGGGCCAGTGCGCGAGTCTGAGCAGAAAGGTCAGCGATTTTCTGGATACGGAGGATCTGATTCCGGGCCGGTGCACCTTGGAGGTTTCATCCCCCGGTCTGGAAAGGCCTCTGGCTGCCAGCTCGGATTTCAAAAGAAAAATAGGGGAGAAGGTGAGGGTGTTTTTTACAGAAGAGATGGATGGAACCACCGAGGTGGAAGGAAGGATCAAGGATCTGCAGCAGGAGAACCTTATCCTCTTAGAATCGCCGCGGGGCAGAGGCGAGAATACCAAAGAACGAATCATACCGCTTGAGAAAGTGGCCAAGGCCAAGATCATATTCTAGCGGAGGGATCGGTCGATGAATTACGAAATCTTAGAGGCGCTGAGCCAGATCACCAAGAATAAAAACATAGAGATGGATTTCGTGATCGAAACACTCCAGAACAGTCTGATCCAGGCAGCCAAGAAAAAATTCGGCAATGCGGACAACATAAAGGTGGACGTGGATTCAAGTTCCGGCGAGATAAGAATCACGGCCGTCAAATCGGTGGTGAAAGAGGTGGCCGATCCCAATATCGAGATCGGCCTGGGGGAGGCCAAAGAAATAGACCCGGATGCCAAGTACGGAGACGAAGTCGCGGTCAAGGTGGGATTCGAGGAGTTCGGCAGAAATGCCATTGCCGTAGCCAAGCAGATCCTGATCCAGAAAGTGAGGGAGGCCGAGAGGGAGAGGATCTACGAGGAATACAAGAACAAGATCGAAACGGTAGTCACCGGTGGCGTACAGCAGATCGAGAAAGGTCACATCATAGTGAACCTGGGCAGAGCCGAGGCAGTTCTTCCCCCCAAGGAACAGATACCGAAGGAAAGGTACAGGCAGGGAGACAGGATCCGGGCGCTGATTCTCGACGTGCAGAAGAGCATGAAGGGCCCGCAGATCATTCTCTCCCGGGCCACGCCGGATTTCGTCAAGAGGCTTTTTGAATTGGAGGTTCCGGAGATTTACGAAAGAATAATCGAGATCAAGGCGGTGGCAAGAGAGCCCGGGGAAAGATCCAAGATAGCGGTGAGTTCCATCGACGACAGAGTCGATCCGGTGGGCGCCTGTGTGGGGGTTAAGGGAACCCGCGTCCAGAGCATCGTGAGAGAGCTTTCCAACGAAAGGATAGATATTGTTCCCTGGAGCGCTAACCCTGAAGCCTTCGCCACCAGAGCCTTGGCGCCGGCCAAGGTGGTTAGCATCGAAACCTATCACGACGACAACAGCATGACCATCGTGGTGGAGGACGACAGGCTCTCTTTGGCCATCGGCCGGGCCGGACAGAATGCCAGATTGGCGGCCAAGCTTACCGGCTGGAAGATAAACATATTGAGTGAAACCGAATACAGGGAGCAAAAGAAGCTGGAGGATCAGCTCAAGATCGACGTGAGCGAGTTGCCCGGGGTGGGGAAGAAACTCAAGGAGACGCTGAACGCGGAGGGAATCGAGACCGTTCAGGACCTGGCGAGATCCAGCGTGGACGATCTGACCCAAATAGAAGGGATAGGATCCAAACGCGCGACCTCACTGATCCAGAAAGCGAAAGAGTATCTGAGTCCATCCCGAACCGAGGATTGACGCGACTGATACGGTGACAGCCCGGGCTTGGCACGATACCGGGAGGGGTCGGGCCCAGATGTGTCACGGCTCAGGCGGAAGACAGTCCGCCCGCAACTGATAAATTTCTGAAGTAGAGGTATTGGCTTTGGCGAAAAAGAGAGTATACCAGCTGGCCAGAGACTACAAGATCTCCAGCGAGGCCATGCTTGCGAACATCAGGGAGCTGGGATTCCAAATAAAAAGCCACATGAGCGCCGTGGACGAGAAGATGGCCGCCGCCATCGAGAAGAAGTTCCAGAAGGAGAGGGAGGCGGTTGCGGAAGAGTACGCAGAGAAGAAGAGAAAGCTCAAAGAGAGGAAGAAAAAGGAGGAACAGGCTGTTACTTCCGCGCCCCCTGCCCAAACGGAAGAGGTTAAACTCCGGCGAAAGGAAAGATTCAAGAAGCTGGAGAAGAAAAGGCTGGAGGCCCGAAGGAAGAGGACCCCGTTCGTGAAGGGCAGGCACGAGAGAAAGATAGACCGGGCCGAGGTCGAGCAGAGCGTAAAGAAAACTTTAGCTTCCATGGAAGGGGTCCGCCCTGCCAGACGATACAGGAAGAAGCTTCATCCCGAGCAGGCGGAGAGAGAGGGCCAGCCAGCCAATCTTATCCGGGTGACGGAATACATCTCCGTGGCAGAGCTGGCCAACCTGATGAAGGTGAAACCGGCGCAGGTGATCTCCAAGTGTCTGGAGCTGGGCTTCGTGGCCACCATAAATCAGAGACTGGACTTAGACAGCATCGAGACCATCGCACTGGAGTTCGGATTCGACGTGGAGACGGTCAAGGAGATCGGCGCGGAGGAAGCAGAGGAGCCGGATGTTAAAGAACAGATGAAGCCCAGAGCTCCCACTATCACCATCATGGGTCACGTGGACCATGGAAAGACCTCGCTTCTGGACCATATTCGAAAGAGCAACATAATAGCCGGGGAGTCGGGAGGTATCACCCAGCACGTCGGTGCGTATGAGGTGGAAGTGGCTGGCGGAAAGATCACCTTCCTGGATACGCCGGGGCATTCCGCTTTCACTGCCATGAGAGCCAGAGGGGCCCAGGTAACCGATATCGTGGTGTTGGTGGTGGCGGCGGACGACAGCGTGATGCCACAAACGGTGGAGGCAATTGACCACGCGCGGGCAGCCGGGGTGCCCATCATCGTGGCCATCAATAAGATGGATCTTCCTGGTGTCAAAAGCGACCCGGTCAAGCATCAATTGGCCAAGCTCAATCTGGTCCCGGAGGAGTGGGGAGGTTCCAGCATCGTGGTAGAGATCTCGGCCAAGACCGGTACCGGAGTGAACAAGCTGCTGGAGATGATCCTGCTGCAGGCGGAAATGATGGAGCTTAGGGCTAATCCCGGTCGGCGGGCTTCAGGGGTGGTCATAGAATCCGAGCTCAGTAAGGGCAGGGGTGTTATCGCCACCGTCCTGGTGCAGA
>CAYFQZ010000215.1:0-2468 GCA_964345305.1 uncultured Ignavibacteria bacterium
AAAGGATGCTTTCAATATGCAGAGATCGAGTTGAAGAACTGGGCTTAACCCATGCAGCGCGTTTTATCCAGGGGGATTTCCTGGATGCCAGCCTGGGAACCTCGGAATACGATTGCGCATTAGTGGGTTTTCTCCTAAGCCATTTGACGTTTCAACAGGAAAAGGTCTTTTTTGAGAGACTTGAAAGGATGCTAAAGGCCAATCCGCAGTTGATGTTGATTGACAGCGTTTGGAACGAGAGGCGACAACAGTATCGGGAAAAGGAAGGGATCCAAGAAAGGGTTCTGAGTGATGGGCGACTATTTAGAATCTATAAGAGATATTTTGAAAAACGGGATGTTGAGGAAATGTTGGAGAGGTATGGCTTCCGGATGGAATCCTGTTATGTTGGGGATGCTTTGATTGCGGCCGTAGCAGAAGGTTGTTGGTAAAGTGTGTGTATTCTTTAATCTCTTTGCACTTCCTTGCCACCCATGATATAATTACGCCACCACCCCCGAGCAACGGCGCTCAAGAGAGAACAAAAAGGGACCAACCACGCAAGGGGCGCGGGAGTCCCGCATTACGCCTCTTCCTTCCTGCTTTGGCTAGGAAGACCGGGCTCGGGACAGTATACCAGGAGGAGCCGCTTTCCCTGTCAAGCAGCACTGTTGCGCCACAGGCAGGAGAGCGGCTTTGTGTTTGAGAGCGAAGAATCTCATCCCAAAAAGCAGGAACGGGATGCTTTGCGGAGTTTATCCTGAGCGTAAGAGTACCACTGCAAACCCGCAGGCGGGTGAGCTTTCTCGTTAGCGTGATGTAAATATGGATACGTCACTGATTGACAAGATTGTTGCCTTTGCTCAGGCAGATGAAGACATTCGCGCTGTAATCTTGGAAGGCTCTCTTGCCGCCCATTTCCAGGTAGATGAGCTCTCAGACTACGACATCAACATTTATGCTCTCAACTATGAACACTATCTGGCAGATGACCGATGGATGAGCCAGATTGGTGACGTACTACTTTATCAAAAAGAACACTTCCAATTCTACGAAGCCATCGTCCCAACGCGTCTAGTCCTGTTTCGTGACCGGAAACGCGTGGACTTTAGTTTCTGGCATCTCGCGCTGCTCTCTGAAATCATCCAGGGCGAGAAGCAGTATGAAAGTTATAAGAATGGCTATCAGATTCTAGTGGATAAAGATCGCCTTGCAGAACAGCTTGAACCACCGCGTGTTGCTGGGTTTTTCATTTCCCCGCCAAGCCGTGATGAATTCCTGCAAACCCTCTATGACTTCTGGTTCGAGGCCTACTGTGTGGCCAAATACCTTTCACGAAGAGACCTGTGGTATGCCAAACTGATTGAGAACAGGTACATCAAAGATCACTTGTTTCGGATGGCACTCTGGAATCATCAGGCGGCAAAGGGATGGCAGCCTGACCCCTTACTCCACACGGAGGGGAAGCGATTTGAGAAATGGGCCTCATCAGAACTCATCGATGCGATATCGCGATGCTTCTCCCGATATAAAGTTGATGATACCTGGAGCAGTCTTTTTGCCATGGTGGAGGTGTTCCATCGGTTGGCTCGTCAAACGTCACTCCAACTCCACATTGAATATCCTGATCGGGTTGAACAAGATATGATCAACTACTTGCGGTACCTAAAGGACCGATTGAGTGATCATTAGGCCACATCACGCTAGTTATGGTCGCCGGAGCGGTCACCCGCCCCACCGCCAATTCAAAACAGGACGTGAGACTACTGCTTCACACCTTCACGCATCACGCACCTAGGAAATCCCCATGACCAACCCTGGCCCCCTCACAACATACCTCCAAGAACTCCAAAGAAACCTCTCAAAAGGCTCGGCTGCGGCGGTGTACAAGGAGATGATTGCCCAACGCGGGGTGCAGGGGCTCGCTACCCGGCGATAGGGCGATCCACCCTGCCTGGAATTGGTCCGGAATGCTTATGATAATGAATGGAGGCACCTAATGGAAACCAAAGTCTTGGAGCGAATCAGGAAAAGCCTGCTTGAGAAGCGTCAGAATCTCACGGATTGGCTCAACACAACTCATACCCCCAAAAGACAAATTCGTTTAGGACCGGCAGACGAGATGGCAGTGCATGCCCACATGGGCGTTCTCGACACGGCATTGGAAAAAACCGAAAATAAAACACTGGGACGATGCAAGGTTTGTCACGATTACATTGAACCTGACTTGTTGGAAGTGGATTACACCACCTGCGTGTGTCTCGATCATCTTTCCGCGGCAGAACAACGCCAGTTGGAATCGGAACTGGAACTTTCCCAAGCAATACAAAAAGCATTGTTACCTCAGGAGGTGCCAGCAATTCCTGGGTTGGACCTTGCCGTCTTTAGCCAGCCAGCCCAAATTCTAGGTGGCGATTATTTTGACTTCTTTCAATTTCGCGATGGTGTTCCCGGATTGGCAATTGCAGATGTGGCGGGTCACGGCATAT
>CAYFQZ010000216.1:0-1908 GCA_964345305.1 uncultured Ignavibacteria bacterium
GGCGCCTGCCGTGCAGACCGGATCTTATTCGACAACGGCAACCATCCCCGCTCAGGCAAAGGACTATTCGCTTAAAAAGAGGGTGGGAGATACGGTTGCCCAGCAGGAGAAAGCTTTGATTTCCGAAGTCCTCACCAAAACCAACTGGAATAGAAGAAAAGCGGCTAAGCTCCTGGAGATAAGCTACCGCTCCCTCCTTTATAAAATCAAGGATTACCAGCTCACCGGCTGATCTGCGAGTCTGAACAAAGAGCCCAATCAGTATCCACCATATGGAGTAGGTCGAGCGGATTAGTACCCGTGGTGCACGGGATGGCAGGATTGCAGCCTTTGTTCATTTGAAAGGAAACCCTGGCGAGACCGCGCTTACTCAAATCACTGTCCTTTTCCGGCTCGCCAAGAAGGGGCCGGTTCACGTCTGACTTGAACCTTCTAGTGCCGCCTTCCCCTGCTATTTGATCAGGACCATCTTCTTCACCTCTTTCTGATCACCCGCTTTCAGCAGGTAGAAGTACACGCCTGACGTCACCGGTGAGCCATCAGCTCCAGTAGCGTCCCATCTAATGGAGTAGCTGCCAGCAGGTAGAGATTGATCCATTAAGGTTGTCACTCGTTGACCCAGCAAGTTGACGATCTCCAGGCTGACTGCAGCACCATGCTCTAAGCTGAATTCGATGGTTGTGGTTGGGTTAAATGGGTTGGGGTAATTCTGCTCAAGTTGAAGCTCCTTTGGCAAGATGGGTCCGTCAATCTCGTCGTCAACCTTGCTGGCCACCCATTCGTAACACAGAACTGTGTCAGAGACGGCAAAAACGATTTCACAGCAGTTATCCCCATCAAGATCCATGACCAAAGGGTAATCCGCTGCCGTGTACACCCATCGGCGATTGCCTGTTGCAGCATCGAGCACCAGAATTGAGTCCGGGTCATTACGCATTAGCACAATTTCCGGAGCGTCCTCAGCCTCAATTTGGGCAATACAGCACGCATAGTAGGATTGAGGAAGTGGTGTCTTATAGAGAACATCGCCGTTAGAACCATCCAATAACACTACCGAATTTCCATCACTGAATACCGGGTCAATTATACCATCTGCATTGTAATCTGAGTGCTCCGGATACATCTCATCCTCCAAGAAGAAGTAAACCGAGGAGTCATAGAGATACCACCACTTGCGGACGAAATCCGCATTTGCGGAGCCGGAGAACACGAGAACCACGCTTAGAGCCAGTATGATTCCTTTACCATACCTCATTCTTCCCTCCAAGTTTTTATGTTGATGGTTACGCGTAACGTGCAGCTTATCAGCAGCAGTACGCAGGGTCACTATCTTCCGCACATGGCAAGAGTTTTTGGACAAGTCATGACTGAATGTACCGGACCCTGCCCGCCCAGTCAAGACTTTTCGGCGACCGGGCGAAGAAATTATCAGGAGTAGGTGCGATCTTCCGGGAGTTGTGCAAAAAGTGCTTTGATTTCGACTCTGCTATGTTATATTCTCTTTGATTTCTTGCGGGAGTCTCAAATCTCGCGAAGCTCATCAGGTTCCAAACAGATGCCGAATACCGAAGACGAAAAGTGGATGAGACATGCGCTGGCCGAGGCGCAGCTTGCATTGAAGAAGGACGAAGTGCCCATCGGGGCGGTGGTGGTTCATGAAGACAAGATCATTGGAAGAGGTCATAATCAAGTGGAGAGCTTAAACGATCCCACTGCTCACGCGGAGATAATAGCAATCGGTGCGGCCTGCAACTTTCTTAATTCCTGGAGACTATCCGGATGTTCGGTCTACGTGACCATCGAGCCCTGTGCCATGTGCGCCGGCGCCATCGTCTTGTCCAGACCTGACCGACTGGTCTTCGGGGCGAAAGATCCCAAGGCCGGAGCGTGTGGCTCGTTATACAACAT
>CAYFQZ010000217.1:0-4836 GCA_964345305.1 uncultured Ignavibacteria bacterium
CGGATTAAGCGGATGTTATCCGTTGCATCCGTCTAATCCGTTGACAGGACGTGCTGAGATCGGTTTGGGGAGAGTGTTCCGGTGTGAGAATGTCCACCGTCCACCGCTTAAAACCGGGAAAACGCTATGAAATTGGAGAAAATTGAGCATATTGGGATTGCGGTGAAGGATATTGGCCAGGCATCAGGCTTCTATAAAGACGCCTTCGGCTGCCAGATCTCCGGGGTGATTGACGTTCCCGACAGAAAACTGAAAATAGCTTTTACCGAGGTCTCTGGAGTCAAGCTGGAATTCTTGATGGCCACGGATAAACACAGCACGATTGCGAAATTCATTGACAAGAGAGGCGAGGGAATACATCATATTTGTTTTGAGGTGGAGGATGTGGAGAAGGCGGCCTCCGAGCTGGCCGAAAAAGGCGTGCAATTGGTAGATAAACCCAGAATGGGCGCGGAAGGAAAGAAAATGGTCTTCCTGAATCCCAAGAGCACGCACGGCGTTCTGATCGAGTTGAAGCAGAAATAGGAAGAGGAGCTTGGTCAACGGATTAAACGGATGAATCGGCGGGGTGTGATTTTGCCACGGACTGCCGACGACGGACTACGGACGGAGAAAGACGGAGGGTGCACATAAAGTGGGTATATTCGAACTGATGGAAGAACACGGGCACAAGGAGGTCCTGTTCTGCTATAACCGGCCCACCAAGCTAAAGGCCATAATCGCCATCCACAACACCACGCTGGGCAGCGCCGTGGGAGGATGCCGCTTGTGGCGGTACAAGTCGGAGTCGGAAGCGCTGGAAGACGCTCTGAGACTGTCACGAATCATGACCTATCAGTCTTCAATGGCCGACTCCGACACCGGCGGGGGAAAGGCAGTTCTGTGCAAGGATTTCGAAGAGCCCACGGACGAGGCCTACTTCCGGGCGTTTGGAAGGTTTGTCGAGGGTCTCAAGGGAAGATTCATCACCTATCCCGATCTGGGCACGGACACCCAGCAGATGAAATACATAAAGCGGGAAACAGAATACGTGCTGCCCTACGAATCTCCTTCGGGCATCAAGGCAGAGAGCGCCGATTTGACTGCCCACGGCGTCTACTGGGGAATGAAAGCATGCGTGAAGGAGATATACGGCGTCTCCTCCCTGGACGGGTTGACCGTAGCCATCCAGGGAGTGGGCAGCGTGGGGAAGAGACTGGTCGACTGCCTGAAGCAGGAAAAGGTGAAGCTTGTGGTCACCGACTTAAACTACGATTCAATAAAGACGGTCCAGGACAAGCACCCCGACACCGAGGTGGTTACGCCCGATGATATCCTCTCTGCCAAGTGCGATATACTGTCTCCCTGCGCCCTGGGACCGGTGATCACCAAGAAGACCATCTCCCAGCTCAAGTGCAAGGTAATTGCCGGAGCGGCTTACAACATAGTGGAAGACATTCGCCTGTGCAAGCAGCTCCATGAGATGGGAATAATATACGCCCCCGATTTCGTGGTGAACGCGGGGGAGCTATTCTTGACCGAGGACGCGCTGCGTGTGCTATCCAAGGAGCAGGCTCTGGACTCGGTCAAGGAGATTTACAACATCATGGCCAGGGTGATTGCGCTGTCCAAGAAGGAGGACATCTCACCCTACGAGGCGGCATGCCAGATGGCAGAGGAGAGGATCAGAAGGGTGGGTGGGGTAAAAAGCATACTCACCGAGGCCCACTTCGGGGCAAGGAGAAAATCTTCAGAATAGCCCGGACTCTCCCCGGTTCCCTTGTCGACCGGGGGTCAGAGGCAGGGGCTGATGGAGCAGGTAATACGTGAGCAAGAACCATAAATTCAGAATCCTGGCGATAAATCCCGGCTCCACCTCCACCAAGATCGCCGTGTTTGAAGACGAGAAGCAGATCTTCTCGCGCAGCATCAACCACAGCAAGCTGGAGCTGGAGCCGTTCCCGCGGGTGTGGGATCAATACGAGTTCAGGAAGAAGCTGATCAAGGAGACCCTGGAGGACGCCAAGGTGCGGCCGGAGGAGCTTTCCGCCGCGGTGGGAAGGGGAGGGCTGTTCCGGCCGGTGGTCAGCGGCACCTATCGGGTAAACGAGCTGATGATAGAGGACGGGCGCAATGCCTATGGTGGAGAGCATCCGTCCAACCTGGGCGCGGTGCTGGCCTTCGGCATCGGCTGGGATTACCATATTCCCTCTTTCATCGTGGATCCCCCGTCGGTGGACGAGTTCCATCCTCTGGCCAGATACTCGGGCCTGCCGGAGTTTCCGCGAAAGAGCCTTTTTCATGCGCTGAACGTCAAAGCCACCGCCCGGCTGGCCACCGCGGCCGTGGGAGACCGGCTTGACCGGATCAACTTAATCGTCGCACATCTGGGAGGGGGAATCTCCGTCGCCGCCATCCACAAGGGGAAGGTGATCGACGCCAGCAATGCATTAGACAGCGGCCCTTTCACCCCCCAGAGAGCCGGAAGTCTGCCCATGTCCGAGTTCGCCGAGTGGTGTTTCTCCGGCAACGTAACCCTGGATCAGGTCAAGAAGAGGCTGGTTGGGAACGGAGGACTGGCGGCTTACCTTAACACGAACAACGCCAAAGAGGTGGAAAAGATGATCCAGGAGGGCAACAAGGAAGCCCAGCGAGTCTATGACGCCATGATTTACCAGATTGCCTGTGAAATAGGCAGTCGGGCAGTTGCCCTGAAGGGAAAGGTGGATGCCATCGTACTCACAGGCGGACTGGCGCGCTCCGGCTATGTCGTGGATAAGATGAGGGAGTGGGTGGGCTTCATCGCCGAGGTCTTAGTCTATGCCGGGGAAGACGAAATGAAAGCTCTGGCCCTGGGAGGTCTGCGGGTTCTGAAGGGTGAGGAGGAGGCCAAGACCTATCCGGAGTTTACCGGTGATGTGTGAAGATGTCCAACGCTTTTGGAGTACGAAAAGACTGAGCAAGCTACCTGTTGGTCAGCACGAGAGGAGCCAAATTGGAATCGCAAAACAATCACCAGCCCATAATTGAAGCCCTGCTCTTTGCTTCGGAAAAGCCCTTGTCCGCGGAGCGAATAAAGGCGGTCATAAAGGACGTCACCAGTGAAGAAATCGAGCAGGCGGTGGACTGTCTCAACCAGAAGTATAGGTCCGCCGGGCTGAGCTTCGGCATAAAGAGGATCGCCAAGGGCTATCGTATGTACACCCTTCCAGACTACGCTGGCTGGGTGAAAGCGCTTTTCTCGCACACCCGACGCGAAAGGCTTTCGCCCCAGGCCCTGGAGGTTCTCTCCATCGTCGCGTACAAACAGCCCATTGTCAAGGGTGAGATCGACCGCTTGAGAGGGGTCAACAGCGAGGGTCCGGTCTGCACCCTGCTCGATCGCAAGCTCATCACCATCGTGGGCAGAAAGCCGGCACCGGGAAGGCCTCTTCTTTATGGCACCACCCCGGAGTTCTTGGCCCATTTTGGCCTAAACGACGTGGACGATCTGCCGCGGATGGAGGAGCTGGAGACGATCCTCAAAAGCAAGGAGCCACCTTCGTTCGCCGAAGAGATATACGATAGACTATCTGGGGAGAAGGCCCCGGACTCCGAGGAAAAGCCTGCGGAAACAAGCGAGAGCGTAACAGAAGCCCCCCTGAACCCGGCTGAAGAGAGCGCTGCAGAAATTCCCCCGCAAGATGAGGATAAATAAATACCTGGCCCAAGCCGGCGTCTGCTCGCGACGCAAAGCCGACCTTTTGATCGAAGCCGGCAGGGTGGCATTAAACGGCGTCCCGGTACGGAAGCTGGGCATTCCCGTCGATGAGAATACCGACGTAGTCACTGTCGACGGCAAAAAGGTTTCTCTTCGGAAAGATCTCAAGTATATCCTTCTGAACAAACCCAAGGGCTGTCTCTCCACGGTCAGGGACAATTTCCGCCGCCCCACGGTACTGGATCTGGTAGGCAGGGACAAGAAAGTCTACCCGGTGGGAAGACTGGATCAGGACAGCCGGGGGGTTCTGCTGTTGACCAACGACGGAGAGCTGGCGTATCGGTTGACCCACCCAAAATTCGAGATCGAAAAGACCTATCTGGTCACGGTCAAGGGCAAGCTGAATCCAGACGTCCTCAAAACGTTCAAGCAGGGGATAAAGCTGGACGACGGGGCAGTTGGCCGGGGCGAGGGAAGAATGATAAGCAGCGACGAGCAAA
Organism: uncultured Ignavibacteria bacterium; assembly: GCA_964345305.1. Classification (GTDB taxonomy): domain Bacteria; phylum Zixibacteria; class MSB-5A5; order MSB-5A5; family SM1-73; genus SM23-73-3. The sequence continues at coordinate 4,180 of CAYFQZ010000217.1, forward strand.
CCTCGGTCTTTGAGCTGAAATTGAAAGAGGGGAGAAAAAGGGAAATAAAAAGAATGTGCCACCAGGTGGGCCTTAAAGTGACCGATCTGGTACGGACCAGCTTTGCCCACCTCACCACGCGAGGTTTGGACGAAGGGCAGTGGAGATATCTGGAGGAAAACGAGATCGAGCGTTTGAGGACGTTGGCAGGGATATAGGTGGCCCCACCGTTGAGAAGGCCGCCAGTGTATAGAGAGACTTTAGCCTAGCATGGGTTGCGGAGACCTGAAGGTCTCCGTTACAAGACGAACGGGCCGCACTCATGCCCGTGCGCCCGGACGGGCCCGTCTGGGGGCACGTCCGTGCGGCGCGTTCAGTTAACATTCTCTCCACCATCGAGACGAGCAAATCTATTTGAGCAGAACCATCTTCTTGACCTCTGATTCGTCTCCCACTGTCAGCTGATAAAAGTATATTCCGCTGGAAACCTCACGGCCCCTCTCATCATTTCCATCCCAGGTCACCGAATAGGTACGCCTGGCCGCCTCCTGGTCCACCAAAGTCCTGACCAATTGCCCCTTCACATTATAGATCTTCAGGGTGGTGCGGCTGGATCCTGTAAACCGTGAACGGTGTACCGTGAACCGAATCGTGGTTGCAGGATTGAAGGGATTGGGA
>CAYFQZ010000218.1:0-6258 GCA_964345305.1 uncultured Ignavibacteria bacterium
CCTCGGGCTGCTGCTTTGACTTTTCGGCACCCCGCCAATTCCGGAAAGAGCCATTTAGTGTAGAAGCCAGGCCGAATCTGAAACTTGAGAGGTTCGGCCGTGTTAGTCCTGATTGCCTAAAGAAACGTGAAAAGGTGGGTTGACAGGTCGGGGGGTCGGGGGTATATTATAATTACACCATTGTATCGAGCCACGCAAGCCAGCCTCGGCTTGCCCTGGCATTTGTGATGCGATTGAAAATGCCGGTGATTTGTCATTTTTCAGATTCTCAGGTTGACATGTCAGGTCAGAAAGCCATAAACCCATTTCCGGAGGTGTAGAGCAATGAGGAAACTGGCAATCATTTCGGTCTGCGGGCTATTGCTGCTGGTGTTAGCCGGAGGCACGGTTGCGGTCAACCAGCAACCCAGCGGCTCCGTTAACGTCGCTCTTCTCGAGAGCAGCGATCAGCTCACCAAGATCAGTTACCAAATAGGGGATTTCGGCACGGAGAAGATTGAAATCGACGGCAGCGAATACTACCGGGTCGTGCTGGGGAACCAGCCCAACATCATGGAAAGGGGCATGCCCGATCTTCCCTTCGTCTGCCGGAGCATCATCATTCCTGACAACGCGAAAATGGAGGTGCGAGTCACCGAAAGCGAGTTCGTCGAGCAGCAGATGGCGGTTGCGCCTTCAAGAGGTTTCATATCTCGGGACGTCAATCCGGCTGACGTTCCTTATGAATTCTCCGAGACCTACAGCCTGGATGAATTCTATCCGCGCGAAGTCGCCCAGCTTGGCTCGCCTTACATTCTCCGCGATTTCCGGGGGATCACGGTTACCGTCTATCCTTTCCAGTACAACCCCCAGACTCAGACTCTGCGAGTTTACAGCCGCACAGTTTTAGAGGTGCAAAATGTTGGTGTTGACCATGAAAACGTGAAGACCCGCAGCAGCGACAAATCGGACCGCTACTTCTCCCAGATCTATGAGAATCACTTCCTGAACTCAAAAGACTATTCCTACAGTCCTGTGGGCGAGCATGGAAGGATGATCGTCATCAGTTACGGCGACTTCATGGATGCCGCGCAGCTTTACGTGGACTGGAAGCGGCAAAAGGGCATTCCCACGGATCTGCATGACGTAGCCACTATCTCTACCGATCCCGGCCTCATCAGGGATTACCTGAGGGCGGAATACCTCTCAGGGGAGGGATTGACCTTCGTGCAGTTTGTGGGCGATTATGAGCACATCCCATCGTTTCTCATAAGCCGGGATTTCTGCGAAGGGCTGGCAACTTCGGATGCATCTTACGCTCTGCTTGAGGGCACTGACAGCTATCCGGAGATTCTCGTGGGACGTTTCTCAGCATCGGACGTCATCGACGCCCGAACGCAGGTTCTGAGAACCATCTGGTACGAGCGCGATATCACCGGAGGCGATTGGCTGCATAAAGGAACATGCGTGGGCTCTGCCTGGGGTGAGGGCTACGGCTACATGGGCATGCGGGACAGAGAGCTGGTGGAGGTCCTCCGCCTGATGCTTTTGGGCTATACCTATACCGAGATCGATCAGCTCTACGAGTGGGGCGATCCTCCATTTGGGATAGACCCTGTCCCGGTGGAGCTGTTCATGAACACCATAAGCGAGGGCAGGGGCATAGTCATGGTGGAGGGGCATGCAGATTGTGAGGCCAGCTTCATGATTCCGCCTGGCACACCGACTCCGGGGGATGTTTTTACCACCGACAGCATTTACGTTCTTACCAACGATAACATGCTGCCTTTTATTTCCATCGGGGCACCCTATCTGGGCAATTTCCAGATCGGCCTGGCTTTTCCCGAAGCCTGGGTGAGAGCTACCAACAGTTCCACCGGAGCCCCTATCGGTGCAATTGCGGTCTACGCCTCCTCGGTCGACTTGGATTATGCATCGCCTCAGGCAGCGCAGCACGAGATGATTGAGCTTCTGGTAAACGATCAGATGAAAACCATCGGCGGCCTGATGTATAACGGCAGCTGCTATTCCATAGACATTTACGGCGCCAGGGGAGAGAAGACCTTCAAATCCTATCATATCTTCGGAGACGTCTCCCTGCAGGTGCGCACCGATACGCCCGAACCCATGACGGTATCGCACGCGTCTACGATCGACAGTGGGGCCACCACCTTCGAGGTAACGGTAACAGGAGTGGCGGATGCACTGTGTGCCCTATCCCGCAACGCCGAGCTGCTGGGGTATGCATATACCGACGGATCGGGTTACGCGCTGGTTCAATTCGACCAGCCGATAACCGGGGCCATACCTCTGGACCTGGTCGTAACCGCCTTTAACAAGACCACCTACACCGCCGAGATAGCAGTTAACGCCGGCAACACCGTGGGTGATGCCAACGGAGACGGCCTTATTGACCTGGCCGATGCTGTCTACATCTTAAACTACCTGTTCAAGGGTGGGCCTGCGCCCAATCCGCTGGAGGTGGCAGACTGCAACTGTGATCAAATCGTTGATTTGGCTGATGCGATCTACCTGCTCAACTATTTGTTCAAAGGAGGCCCGCCGCCGTGCGCCAAGATCGGGGTCATGCTGGGCTATACCGGGTGCAAGGAATTCGAGAAAGACTCCCCTCCCGACAGCACGCCTCCGGATCAGGATTGCATTGAGTATCAGTACGACGGCGAGGGTGTCCTGTTGCTCAAACACGTGAATTCGGGATTCAACTGCTGCCCCGATGAGATTCTGGGTGAGATAACCCTGGTGGGCAACACCATCACCATAACCGAGAACGAATCTCTCGAAAGCGGTGGGTGTGATTGTCTCTGCCTTTTTGACGTGGACTACCAGATCAACGATGTGCCGCCCGGGGAATACACCATAACGGTCAACCAGCTCTATCTTATGGAGGGCGACGAGCTACTCCAGTTCACGGTTGATCTGACCTCCTCGACCTCAGGGGAATACTGCGTGCAGAGGGATCATTACCCCTGGGGAACTCCGTAGCAAGATTCTGGTTTCGCTTTCTGGCAGAGAGGTAGGTTTGTAGTCGGATGCGTCCCGCCGCAGGGGGGACTATCCGACTTCTGTTGTGTCTCAACAGATTGTCATTGCTAGGAGCCCCTGCCGCAGATTAGCTTCTGATACTGGGGGAGTGATAATAAATATCTGTCAGGTCACACCCGCCAAAGGCGGGCAAGACCCGACAGAACGAGCCAAAACGGTGCCCCCCCGATCCATTGGCTTTTGGAGACGCGAACTGTAACGGAACAGTCGATTTAGGCGATGTAGTATACATAATCAACTATCTTCTAGTTGTGTCAGGTCTTGCCCTGCGGGCGCAGCCCGAAGGGTGTGACCTGACACACACTACAGATGCATAAGATCATGAGCTTACGTTTTCCCCAACAGAAGCATGGAACCTGCTTCTTCATCACCACCACGTTCAAAGACTGGGCTCCATTGGGCAACCTACAAGGGGTCTGCCCCGCTCTGGCACCCGGCATGGGCCTCCGGGACAGGAAGAGTCAAATCGCTTCTATGGTGGAAGGTGGCTTTCTGGTGACATTATAAGTAACACTCACCACACCCGGTACCTCGCCAGTCAATCTTTCGGACAGTTTCTCCAGCAGTTCATAAGGAAGCCTGGTTGGAGACCCCTCCTTCGCATCCTTGCTTTCCCAGCACCTGACCTCTATCTGCAGTCCGTAGTCTCTCTTTCCATCCCTTATCCCGGTGACCCTGTCTTGATGCAGAATAGCCAGATACTGAAACGCCCTGCTGCCCGACAGCTCTTCCTCGACGATGGTCGTTGCCTTTCTTACGGTTTCTACTCGCTCCGGGGTCACTTCTCCTATCACCCTTGCTGCCAGAGCCGGTCCAGGGAAGGGGGGGCGACCGTATATCTCCTCCGGCAGGCCCAGCGCGTTTGCCACCTTGCGTATGGCCGACTTTCTGAGCTGGATCAGAGGCTCCAGAACCTTGTAACCGTATTGTTCCTGCGTGTCTATCCCGAGCTGCTCCAGGATGTTATGCTGCCTCTTGATACCCGCCACGGTCTCTTCCACGTCGGTGTAGTTCGTACCCTGAAGGAGATACTTCGCGCCGCTGTCTTTTACTATTCGACCGAAAACATCCCTGTAAAAGACCCGGGTGATGGCCTCTCTTTTTTCTTCGGGATCGGTAAGACCCTTCAGAGCACCGAGGAACTGATCCCTGGCATCTACAATCTTCACGGGAACGCCCAGACCTGCAAACAAGGCGACTATTCTCTCGGGCTCACCTGCGCGCATCAGACCGTTCTCGACGAAATAGGTCTTGAGCTTGTCTCCCAGGGCCCTGTGCCCGAGCATGGTGGCGGCCGATGAATCGACGCCTCCGGAGAGCGCGTTAACGGCCAGGCCGTCCCCGACGGCGGACGAGAGCTCGCTTGCCTTCTTGCGGATGAAATCCTGCGTGTCAAGATTCTCAATGCGTATCTCCCGTATCTCCATTTCCTCACCTCGCGGCTTGATGGTTCTGTTCGCAATTAGTCTAACACACGGCTCCGGGCCTCATTGCCCCTGAGCCTTCGCCCCCCAATATTTCACGCCAGGCGATAGAAGTCAAACTAATTTGTCGCAATGTGAGCAAACCTGCACGCGGGAAAAGAGGGGTGGTTGGGGGGCCTGACCGAATGTCCGTCGGCACCTATTCATACCTCAACGAATCCACCGGGTTGGCCAGAGCGGCTTTTGTCGACTGATAAATGACCGTCGCCAGGGCGATGACGAGAACCACCAGTCCTGAAAGGGCAAACATAGTCCAACCGATATCAACCCGGTAGGCGAAGGTTTTCAGCCAGCGCTGGATGGTCAGATAAGCCAAAGGCCAGGCTGCAGCATTGGCGATGACCACGAGTATCACGATTTCTTTGCACAGAAGGCGAACGATACCTGCTGCGGAAGCTCCAAGAGCCTTTCTGATTCCTATTTCCTTGGTTCTTCTTTCCGCACTGAAGGTGGCAAGGCCGAAAAGACCCAGGCAGGCCACGAACACCGTCAAAAGCGAGAATATGGTGAAGAGGGTGCCCAGTTTCCTGTCGGTCTTATAATTCTCGCTCATCGCATCCTCCAGAAAAGAATACTCCAAGGGAACCTCCGGCACGATGGTCCCCCAGATGTTCTCGATCCCGGATATGGACGCGGAGGTGTATGACGGCGGCAGCTTGACCACAATAAGGCGCTTGGCCTCGGTGCTGGCAAACATTGCCAGGGGGGGGATGCGATTGTGAAAGGAATGAGAATGGAAGTCGCTGACCACGCCCACAACCTGGTATGCCTTTTCCCCCGCGTAAAACCTGAATCCGATTGGCTCATCTATCTCAAAATCCCGGACAGCAGCCTGGTTGATCAGGATGGAGTTCCCGGCATCGGCAGCAGACTCCCGGAAAAGGTCCCTCCCCTCCACCAGCTTGATCCCGAAGGCTGTAAGGTAGTCCGGATCAACGCGAATACCGTGCAGGAACGTGGGATCCTCATCCAGTTTGCTCTGCGGGCGAACGTGGTAAAGAATGTGCCGGTTTTCGCCTGGTGCGCAGTCCGCGATGGTCACCGTCGAAGCCAGGCCGCTTTTTAGAATCTCATTTTTCACCAACTCCTGTTTCTCCGCGGAGATACCCTTACCGGCGTCGATCAGTAGAACATTCTTGTTGTCGAATCCCAGATCGCTCGTCAGCGCATAATCGATCTGCCTGTAGACTGCAAAGGTCACACACAGCAAAGCGATGGCGATCAGGAACTGGAAGGCTACCAGAACCCTTCTCACGACGGAACGTGAACCTCTGCCGAAAACCTCACCCCTGAGCACCAGCGAAGGTTGAAACCTCGACAGCACCAGCGCCGGGTAGCTTCCCGAAAGTATCCCCACCACGACGATCATGGCGAATATGGAAAGCAAGAGCACCGGATCGCCCAGGACGTTAATCTCCAGTTCCTGTTCGATGAAGGCCTCCAATCGAGGTCTTGCCATTTCGAAAAGCGCCAGGCCAAACAGCATTGAAACGGCGGCCAAGAGGACGGATTCGCTCAGGAACTGCTTGGTAAGCTGAGACCGAAACGCGCCCAGCGTCTTTCTGATTCCTACCTCTTTGAACCGGTGAGAGACCCGGGCGGTGGAGAGGTTGATGAAGTTGATGCATGCGATCAACAGAATCATGAAGCCCACGCATCCGAAGACATAAACGTATGCGGGGTCACCGCTGGGAGGTAGCTCGTAGCTCAGGTCTGAATGCAAATAGATCCG
>CAYFQZ010000219.1:0-2515 GCA_964345305.1 uncultured Ignavibacteria bacterium
GGGCAAGAAGACGGGGCAGGGCTTTTTCAGATATGACGAAGAGGGGAACAAGCTGGGCGAAGCCGATCTGTTTCCCAGGTAGAGAAGAAGAAATGCAGTTTCCACCTGGGACAACCGGACGGCGAGAGGTGGGTCAGGAGGCAGGCGAAAAGTTAAATGAAAATACTGATTCTAAACTGCGGCAGCTCGTCGGTTAAGTATCAATTCATAGACGTCAGCAAATCGTACGTGCTGGCTCAAGGCACGGTGTCGCGCATCGGCATGAGCGGGGCGGTGCTGGTTCACAAGCCGCATGACCGGCCCGAGGTCACTGCGTCCGGGGAGATCCTGGATCACATCATGGCGGTGGAACACGTGATCGCCATGCTGCTTTCACCCAATCACGGTGTGATTCGGGATAAGTCGGAGATAGACGCGGTGGGTCATCGGGTGGTTCACGGGGGAGAGAAGTTCCCTGATTCGGTGCTCATAGACCGCGAACTGATGCACGTTCTGCGAAGCTGCATCGAGTTGGCACCACTGCACAACCCTCACAACATCCGGGGAATAACCGCCTGCACGCAGATACTTCCCGGGGTGCCTCAGGTAGCCGTGTTCGATACCGCCTTCCATCAGAAGATGCCTCCCCATGCTTATATCTACGGAATACCTTACGTGCTGTACAAGAGATATGCCATCAGGAGATACGGCTTTCACGGCACCTCGCATTTCTACGTCTCCAGGCGCGCGGCCGAGCTGATGAATCGCCCCATCGAAGAGCTGAGACTCATCACCTGTCATTTGGGGAACGGAGCCAGCATGGCCGCCATCAAAGGAGGGGTGTCGGTGGACACATCCATGGGTTTTACCCCCCTGGAGGGGCTTCTGATGGGCACGCGTTCAGGCGATCTGGATCCGGCCATCATACTGCATATCATGGCCAGGGAGGAGCTTTCCTTGCACGAGGCCAATACTCTTCTGAATAAGCACAGCGGTCTGCAAGGAGTCTCCGGCGTATCCGGAGACATGCGCGATATCATCATCGAGGCGCAGAAAGGTAACTCGTCCGCCCGGCTGGCCCTCGACATCTACTGCTACCGCGTTCGGAAGTACATCGGAGCATACGCCGCGGCACTTGGTGGGCTGGACGCCCTGGTCTTCACCGCGGGTATCGGCGAAAACTCGCCTTTGGTCAGAAAAGAAAGCTGCCAGGGTCTGGAGTTTATGGGCATCCAAATCGACGACGCCAGAAACGAGAGGGCCTCCGGCAAGCAGGCAAAGCAGATCCAGACCGACGGCTCCAAGGTCAAGATATTCAGCATTCCCACCAACGAGGAGTTGGTGATAGCTCAGGAGACCAGAAGGGTCATCCTGGAGGCGGAAGAAAAGAAAACCATGCGGAAGGGGTTATAGAATTGAAAAAGGCCGTTCTGGCAATTCTCTGTTTGTCGGTAATGATGGCATGCGAGAAGTCGAAGACCGACATTCTTCAGAAACGACTGGATGACTTCAGGGAAATTCTGCCGCCCGAGTTGAGGCAGAAGTTCGATTCGAAAGACTATCAGGCAGTGGCAAAGAGCATTGACTCTCTGGTCCAGGACGTTCCTGGTTTCAGGCAAGCATACGAGAGGCTGAAGCACCAGGAGTTGATAGATGTTTTCTCCTCAGAAGAGGTGGTGGACTTCTTCAGAGAGCATTTTGTAGAGGAAATCGAGAGGCTTAAGCAAGAGAAGGAACGAAACTGGTAGATGTGCCCGATCGGTCCGACAGATTCGGAGCATCGAGCTTCAGGTTGACCGGCACAGACGAATGCCCGATGGCCATTCCATTTCGTAACGGAGACCAGGCTGCTTATCCAGGTGCCGGATGTCGGCAGATGATCCTATCGGCCTCTGTCCGAGGTCGGAATCCTAATTCGCCTATGTGAGCTTTAATTTCTTTCGCGGGAGGACATCTTGAACGAGATAATCGAACTGAGGAGGCTGGCTCCACAGATCAACCTGCTGAAGCTCAGCGTTCCGTTGATAACACAGCGGGCAAAGGCAGGGCAGTTCGTGGTGCTCAGGATCAACGAAGAGGGCGAAAGGATTCCCATGTCCATCACCGACCTGGACCCCCGGACCGGAATTTTGACCATCATCTTCCAAGAGGTGGGGAAGACGACCGCCCAACTGGCAACCTTGAAAAAGGGAGACTTCTTGGCGGACGTGGTTGGCCTTCTGGGTATCCCCACACGCGTGGGAAATTTCGGCGCCTGTTTGTGTGTAGGTGGAGGGATCGGCATAGCCCCGGTTCATTTCGTGGCCAAAACCTTGAAGCAGATGGGCAATCGGGTGATCTCCATAATCGGCGCACGCAGCAAGAATCTGCTGATCCTGGAGGAGGAGATGAGAGCCATAAGCGACGAGCTTCTGATCTCCACGGACGACGGCACCTACGGTCACCACGGCTTCGTAACGGACGTTTTGACCCAGCTTCTTTCAAAGGGAGAGAAGGTCGACTTTATCATGGCCATCGGGCCGGTCATTATGATGAG
>CAYFQZ010000220.1:0-1766 GCA_964345305.1 uncultured Ignavibacteria bacterium
ACAACTTATCAGGGAAGCCCGATAGAGGAGCAATAATGAACAAAGATGAAATAGTCCGACAACAACTGCTCTCTCTCCTGCAAGGCGGAAACGCCCATATGAGCTTCGATCAAGCGGTAGCTGGTTTCCCACTGGATGAGGTCAACACTCACCGTCCCAACGTCCCCTACACACCCTGGCGTCTCCTGGAGCATATGCGGATAGCGCAGTGGGATATCCTGGAGTTCATCCGGAATCCTAACCATGTCTCCCCAGAATGGCCAGAGGGATATTGGCCTACTCCAGACGAGCAAGCGGATGAGAGCCAGTGGAAGGAGACGATCAACCGGTTCCAGGCGGATTTGCAGGTATTGCAGGAGATTGTGAAGGACGCAGATACAGATCTTTTCGCGCCTTTGCCCCATGGTGAGAAGTACAACATTCTGCGGGAGATCCTGATCGTAGCCGATCACAACGCTTATCACATCGGAGAGTTCGCACTTCTGAGGCAGGTACGGGGTACGTGGCCGGAAGAGTGAAGCGGTCAAGGCGGGATGGGCTTGTAGGCAAGGATACGGAGGTAGGAAGACTATATGATCATCCTTGATAAAGACAAGTGCACAGGATGTGGTTTGTGCGTGGAAATCTGCCACGAGCACTGCATGGCGCTTGTCAATGATACCGTAAGGATCAACTATGAGTTCTGCAGCACGTGCACGCAATGTATTGCCATCTGCCCACAGCAGGCGCTTTCCTGGGATCATGCGCCGCCTATGGCCTATGACAAGGCTCATTTGCCTTCTCCGAAGCAACTCGATGAGTTGTTCAAAGAAAGACGGACCATCAGGTTCTTCAAGGAAGACAAGATTGACCGAACGCTGCTTGAAGAGATCGTCGGGTATGGCATCTACGCGCCAACGCACAGCTTCAGCTTCAGAGCGATTGTGGTGGATGAGGAGGAGATCATCGAGTTGGTTAACAAAGTCCTTATGCGGTTCATCTCGAGGCTGCACAACCTCCTCTACAAGCCCAAAATCATTCACAGTCTGATTAGAAGGATAGCGCCCGCACACGAAGCGGAGTATGTTAAGGCCAAGCCCAAGTTGGAAAGCGCACTGGCGAGAGGTCACGCCTTGGGCAGTCCGCCGGTGGCCATCGTTTTCGTCGTCGGTGACAAACGAATCCCGCTTTCCGAAGCCAGTGCACAATACATCTTATACAACATGAATCTTTATGCCCAGGTCAAAGGGGTCGGGGGCCGTAATTTGGTGGGGAACCAGATGTTCCTCAACAGAAGCAAAGCTATCCGGAAACGCCTGGGGTTAGAAAAGCATGAGCGCATTTTTGGCACTCTGGGGCTGGGATATCCAGCGGTAAAGTTTAGGAACAAGGTGGAAGGGAAAACTTTGCCCATTCAGTGGAATGACGATGGAGAGAACTGCATCGAAAACTGACCAAACTCGATTAAAGCTTTGCAGCATATTCCAAACCTTGCTTTCGAAAAGGGCCGCCTGAGCTCACACGCAGGCGGCTTGTCTTTTTTGCCTCACGATAGTATAATATCGTGAAACTCGAAGGAGAAGCTATGTTCAAGACTCACACCTGTGGCGAACTGAGGGCCGAACACGAGGGACAAGAGGTAACTCTGGCTGGTTGGGTGCACCGACGGCGTGATCATGGGAGCCTGATCTTCCTTGATTTGCGAGACCGGGAAGGGATCACCCAGGTCGTCTTTAACCCTGAAGCCTCGGCCGAGGCCCATGCTGTGGCCACTCAAGTCCGCACGG
>CAYFQZ010000221.1:0-4530 GCA_964345305.1 uncultured Ignavibacteria bacterium
ATCGAAAGGGCAACCGGCCTGGCCAGAAAGATGGTGTGCGAGTGGGGGATGAGCGAGAGATTGGGACCTTTGACCTTTGGCAAAAAAGAGGAGCAGATATTCTTGGGCCGGGAGATAGCCACCCACAGGGACTACAGCGAATACACCGCCCAGGAGATTGACAAGGAGGTCAGACGGATAGTGGAAGAGGCCGAGAAAAAAGCCACCGAGCTTTTGACCTCCAACGTGGACAAACTCCATCTTTTGGCCAATGCCCTTCTGGAGAGAGAGATTCTCGACGGGGACGAGATCGACAAGATTCTAAAGGGAGAGAAGCTGGAGCCGATCCGGCTGGAAACGGAGAAGAAGAAATCTTGAGGCCCTCAGTGCTCCGTCCGCAGTCAGCAGCATGGACAAAAGCAAAATCCAAAAAGCCGTTAGAATGATTTTGGAGGCCGTGGGAGAGGATCCGCGCAGGGAGGGGCTCAAGGATACCCCCAGAAGGGTGGCGGATTTCTACGAGGAGATATTCGCCGGACTCTCCGAGAACCCCGAAGGCCAGATCAAGCTTTACTCCGCCAGGACGGCCGGTCGTCCGAACGCCCCCAACCAGGATGAGATGATCATCGCCAAGGATATTTTCTTTCACTCCCTGTGCGAGCATCATCTCCTTCCCTTCTTCGGAAAGGCCCACATCGCTTACATCCCCACGGACAACCAGATAACCGGGTTCTCCCGGCTGGTGCGGGTGATTGAGGTCCTGGCCAGAAGGCCTCAGCTGCAGGAGCGCCTTACCGCCCAGGTGGCAGACGTCCTGATGAAGGTTCTCAAGCCGAAGGGGATTCTGGTCATCTTGGAAGCGGAGCAGATGTGTCTGACCATGCGGGGCTTAAGGAAACCGGGGTCGGTTACCATCACTTCGGCGGTTAGAGGTGATCTGAAGAGGGAAGCCCTCAGAAAAGAAGCCTTTTCCTTGATCAAGGGATTCATCCCCGAGGATTCATCCGGGTTAGAATGAATCTCCTGCAGCTTCGTTGCCGCAAAGACTCCTTTCGAGAATGCAGGCGCCGTAGACGAAGCGTACACTTTCCTGCTGGCTCGAACCGAACGCTCCGATATCGACTCCGGCACATCAAGCGGGGAAGTTGACAAATGTTACTTCAGCTCAAAACGAAAAGCATGCACCTTTCCGCCCGGACCCACATCATGGGTGTGTTAAACGTGACCCCGGATTCCTTCTCGGATGGAGGCAAATTCTTCAAATCAGACGAGGCGGTCGCTCAAGGTATGAGGATGGCAGAGGAGGGAGCGGACATAATCGACGTGGGCGGCGAATCCACGCGTCCTGGATCTGACCCGATTCCTCCGGAAGAGGAGCTCTCCCGGGTGATCCCGGTGATCAGCTCGCTGGTCAAGAGGACCGACGTTCCCATCTCCATTGACACGTACAAGGCGGAGGTGGCCAAACGCGCCCTGGATGCGGGGGCAGAGATGATAAACGACATCAGCGCGCTGAGGTTCGATCCGCAGATGAGGAAGATCGTCAGCCAGTACCGGGTTCCGGTGGTGCTGATGCACATGAAGGGAACTCCAAAAAGCATGCAGAGGAATCCATCATACCGGGACGTGGTCGGTGAAATCACACAATATCTGAAAGAGAGCATAATGCTGGCGCAAGATTCGGGAATAGAGAAAGAAAAGATCATCGTCGATCCGGGAATAGGATTCGGAAAGAGGCTAAAGGACAATTTAAATATCTTGAAAAACCTGAGGGAATTTTCTATATTGGGATGTCCCATATTGATCGGCTGCTCGCGGAAATCATTCATCGGCAGGACATTAGACCTGCAGACCGAAGAGAGGCTGGAAGGCAGCCTGGCCGCTTTGGTGGTTGCAGTCATGAACGGAGCGAGCATAGTCCGGGTACACGATGTCAAAGAGAGCAGGCGGGCGGCCGCCATTGCGGACGCGATTCGATATGCGGATTGAAGCACAGGCAGAAGCCTGAGGCGGTCTGACCCCTTTTCAGGGCGGAAGAAGACATGGAGCTTTTCAGCATAAGCTTTCTGGAGTTCACGGTGATCGACCTGATCGACGTGGCCCTGGTGGCTTTCTTGTTCTACCGGGTGCTGATCCTGATGAAAGGGACCCGGTCGGCCCAGATCGTTCTGGGACTTTTTCTGCTCTTCGCCATCTCCTTTCTGGCCTTCTGGTTTCGGTTGGAGGGGCTCAAGTGGCTTATTACCAACATCGCCACCGTCGGGATATTGGTTCTGGTAATCGTTTTTCAGCCCGAGCTGCGGAATGCTCTCGCCCAGATCGGACATAACAAGCTCTTCCGCATGTTCTTCCGGTACGAAAAGGGCAAGACCTTGGACGAACTAGTCAAGGCCGCCATCCGACTGTCCGAGTTACGGTACGGCGGGCTTTTGGTCATCGAGAGGGAGATCGGGCTCAAGAATTTCATAGACACGGGGAAGCCCATCAAGGCCGAGGTCTCGGCCGACCTTCTGGTGACCGTGTTCACACCGTACACTCCCCTCCACGACGGGGCGGCGATCGTACAGGGCGACTATGTGGTAGCGGTGGCCTGTACCCTCCCCTTAACCCAAAACCCCCGTTATTCCAGAATGTTTGGAATGCGGCACAAGGCCGCCATCGGGGTCACGGAGGAATCGGACGCCATAGCCATGGCCATCTCGGAGGAAACGGGCAACATCTCAATTGCTTTCAGGGGGGTATTCTACGAGAAGGTTGACAAGTCCGGCCTGAGGGAAACCCTGGTCCGGATGGAAAAATCAGACTGACCCGTCGCACTCCGACTTCTTCTAAAAAAGAGACATGCTTTTCATCGATTATGCGAAGATTAGTGTCAAAGGGGGAGACGGTGGAAAGGGGTGCGTCAGCTTCCGGCGGGAGAAATACGTGCCCAAAGGTGGCCCGGATGGGGGAGACGGCGGAGACGGAGGTAACGTGATCGTAGAGGTCGATCCGCACATGACCACCTTGCTGGACTTCCGGTACAAGAGACGCTACAAAGCCCAAAACGGGAAAGGGGGGGAGGGAGCCTTAAGACAAGGAAAAAAAGGAGAGAACACCTGCATCAGAGTGCCCCCGGGAACCATCGTCAGGGATCTGGATGCGGGAAAAATACTGGCGGACCTGACCAGGAAAGGCCAAAAGATAGTGGCGGCCCACGGGGGCAGAGGGGGCAGGGGTAATGCTCGTTTCAAGTCATCCACCTCGCGATCGCCCAGAAGATCGGAACCCGGAACCAGGGGAGAAGAAAGAAAGCTCTCCCTGGAACTTAAGCTTCTGGCCGATGTGGGACTGGTGGGGCATCCCAACGCGGGCAAATCCACCCTTCTGTCCAAATTGTCTTCGGCCAGGCCCAAGATAGCCGATTATCCCTTTACCACGCTGACGCCGAACCTGGGAATGGTCAGACTGGAAGATCACCAGAGCTTCGTTCTGGCGGACATACCCGGACTGATCCAGGGGGCTCATCAGGGCAAAGGCTTGGGCATCGAGTTTCTCAAGCATATTCAGAGGACAAAGCTGCTTCTTTATCTCTTGGATGCCTCCTCCCAAGACGTGGCCGGAGATTACCTGGCCCTGCTTGAAGAGATCAAGCTCTTTGACCCGGTTCTTCACTTGCGTCCCAGGGTGGTGGTTTTAAACAAGATCGACCTCTTGCCCTCAGTGAAAAAGACCCGCATCGAAAATGAAGACGCGCCGGTATGCTACATTTCGGCTCTGACCGGCAAAGGGTTGAAGGAACTTCTGAAGATCATCCAATCCAGGCTTAAGGAAATCGGGGAAAAAGAGATTCAGACCGAAGCTTAGCGTACATACTGGCATTGCGTCCGTTGGCTGAAGAGGAAGAAGGATAGCGCCTTGGATTATTCCGAACTGAAAAGCTGGTTGGCTCTCTCCACGGTTCCCAGCGTGGGGACTGTGCGCGGCGTGTCTCTGGTCAAACGTTTCGGCTCGCCGGGGAGAGTTCTGGACGCCTCTGAACAGGAGCTGGCGAACCTGCCCGACGTTGGACCGGTGACGGCACATAACATCAGGAACAAAGTCTCCTGGGAAGATGCGGAGAAGCAGGCTGAGCTCATGCAAAAAAACGGCGTGGAGCTTCTCACCTTCAAGGACGGGGATTACCCCAGAAACCTTCTGGCAATATACGATCCTCCGCCGTTTCTTTTCGTCAAGGGGAAGCTGACCGAGGAAGACCAATCTGCCGTGGCCATAGTGGGGTGCCGCTCGGCCTCGTCTTATGGAAAGACGATCACCGAGAGCATCGCCACAGAGCTGGCCCGTAACGGAATCACTGTGGTCAGCGGCATGGCTCGGGGCATCGACTCCATCGGACACCTTTCCGCCCTGAAGGAGCATGGAAGGACCATAGCCGTCTTCGGATCGGGGCTGGACGTAATCTACCCTCCGGAACACAGGAGACTGGCCGAGCGCATCAGTTCTTCCGGGGCGCTGGTCTCTGAATTCTTCCTGGGCACCAGACCGGAAGCCCCCAATTTCCCCAGACGGAAT
>CAYFQZ010000222.1:0-6105 GCA_964345305.1 uncultured Ignavibacteria bacterium
ATCAAAGTCGTCACCAATGAGCACAAGGTTTCGGTGTTCGCCGAAAATCTGTTGGACTATGAGCCGGATTACAGGATGCCGGGGACGGGAGAATCGGGAGTCACCGGAATCGTGGTGCACCCTGACGGCGATGTCTTTGCCTCCATGCTGTACAAGGAGGGCAAGGCATTCAAAAACAAGGTGGTCAGATTTACCACCAGCGACGGTCTGAAGGCGGACAAATCCGAGACGATTCTGGATGGCATAATTTCCACCAGTGCGGCCCACCAGATACAGGCACTCACCATACACGAGGGGAGGCTGTACGTCAATGTCGGAGATGGAATGGTCAACCCGGAGGTGGCGCAGGATGACAGGGATCTAAGAGGCAAGATTCTGCGAATGAACGTGGACGGCTCTGTTCCTTCGGATAACCCCGCGCCGAAAAGCTACGTTTACGCCAAGGGGCTGCGGAATCCCTTCGGTGCCGCCTGGAGAAAATCTGATGGTCATCTGTACGTATCCGATAACGGGCCGGCGGTTGATGACCGGATCGCCAAGATACTTCCCGGTGAAAACTACGGCTGGCCCCAATCCATGAGAACGAATTCGCTGTTCGTCTGGTGGTATACTCAAGCTCCCACTGCCATCGACTTTGCGGACGACCAGTTCGGCGCCCGGCACAAAGACCACTTGTTTGTGGCTCTTTTCGGTTATGCTTACATGGAGGGAAAGGTGCTCAAGGGTAAGAGAATAGTCGAAATGTTCATAGACGAGCACGACAACGTCAAGTACCTGAGCGACTTCGTCAAATACGCAGGCGAAGGTCCGGCCAGTGTCTGCGGTCTGGCCTTCGGGCCGGACGGACTTTACTTCACCGATCTGCACGGCGAGGTGGGATTCAAGAAAGGCGAGAAATCCGGCGGAAACATTTGGAAAATCACCAAAGCTTGAAAAAGGAGGAGATAATGGCAAAGGTTGCCGATACCCCGGAGAACATGCAGAAATGTATATGCGGCGGCTGCCCTTCGCACAACCAGTGCATGAAGGATAAGATGCAGGGGCTCTTCTGCGCCAAGGGTAAGACCGACTGCGACCTGGCCAAGAATGGATGTCTGTGCGGAGCTTGCCCGGTAGCCTCGGAGAACAAGCTGGATAAGATGTACTACTGCGAAATCGGCGCTGCCGAGTAGAGCGGAAACACGGTGTGATCGGGACGGAGTATCCCGGCCGGACGCCACTGAATAGACTGAAATGTTTGCCAGATCCGCCCGGAACATTGGGGGGGCGGGCGCTCCGCAGATTAGAAGGAGGAAACGGTACCATATGTCCCTTTACACAAAGTCGGTAGTAGCGTTGTTTTTCCTGGGGTTCGGGTTGCTGGCGGTGATCTGCATGTTGACCTTGATGGGCAAAGCCGAGAGGAAGATCGGCGCCACTTTCCTGCGGAGGTTGCACAAGATTGCCGGCGCCGTCTTCGGGATAACGTATCTGGTGATAGCCTATTTCTGCCTGCACTACGTGAAGATGCTTGGTGACGGCATGTCCACAAGAGCTGTTTTTCACGGCGTTCTGGCCGTGGCCCTCTTCGCCGTGCTTGCTTTCAAGCTTTCCATAGTGCAGTTTTACAAGCAGTTCTTGAGATACGTGCCGGGCCTGGGCATGACCGCGTTCTCCCTGGCTCTGGGCGTGTTCCTTACCTCCGCAGGATACTTCTTCTTGGTCAGCGACCAGAACACGCAAGCTGAGAAGCGGTCTGTGGAGGAGGGCGTCTCCGCCCAGGTTCGGAGAGGGGAAGTGCTCTTCAGCGACAAATGCAGCTTCTGCCACTGGGCTGACAGGACCGAGTCCAAGCTGGGACCCGGTTTGAAAGGCGTACTGAAGCAGGAGGCGCTTCCGGCCAGCGGCAGGCCCGCTACACCCGAAAGCGTCAGGCAGCAGCTTGTGAACCCTTACCGGAGTATGCCATCCTTCAGCTCCCTGTCGAACCAGGAGATTGACGATCTGCTGGCTTATATTGGGACGCTTTGAGAAAGGTTCGACCAAGCGGTTTTTCTTGCCAACCGGTGGAGCCCGCGTTTCGCCGACGGTTCGATCGGAACCGGGGCGAAAGTCTGCTGTCTGCTGTGTCCTGAGTCAGCATCATAATCAAAAAGGGCTCCCAAACCCGATCTTGCAAAGAACCTCCCGGATGTTGGCAGGCCCCGGCGGCTTGAGCATATCCATACCTTCACGGCAGATGAGTCAAAGCGCCGGGGCCTCCTAATCCGCCCCCGGTTCGCCCGTCAGTTGGGTACAATCACTAGGTTTGGCGAAGCATCAAAAGCTTCATGCACGTTTTGAATCAGTCCTCTCAGAAGAGGGTACTCCGTGCCAGGCATTGTATAATCAGCGGCTTGGCCACGGTAAGGGGAAGGAAGGCGGACGCACCAGCCGCATTCTTGACAGGTTGTGGCGCTTCAAGGTTTATAAATAGATCCACTTACGCTCATAAGCCTCCGGCTGCAGCGGGGGCAAATAAAGAATTGTTATTTTTTGCTTGACAGGCCTAATTTGGCTATTTATCATGAGTCTGGTAACGGCGAGGAAAAAAAGACAGCGATGTCTGCTTCCACCTATCCATCTCAGTTACCCGATTGCCGCCCCAAAATCTCACGACGTTCGAAGCGAAACTTGTCCCCTGGTGATCTACGGGACGGTGAGGGAGAGGTAACAAAGCCCTATGGAGTGGGCCAACGACTGACAGACGTTTGATTCTATGAACCTGTGCATATCCGGCAAGCTTTTGACCGAATATGCCGAAAGCTGCTTTCCATTCAACCCAACGGATTGATGGAGCAGAACCGAACCTGTCTCTGCAGTCGACGGGTAACTGATCAGGCATTGAAGGTCTCGTACTGGTCCTGTGAGAGAGGATGACAAGGTAAATGATCTGGACGGAGAATCTGACCAAGGTTTTCAGGCAGAAGAAGGGCAAAAAAAAGGGCCTCCTGCCCAAAAGGAAAAGCGAGATCACCGCGGTGGACAATGTCTCCTTCGAGGTGGACAAGGGGACCGTTTACGGGCTGATAGGAGCCAACGGAGCGGGGAAGACCACACTGGTGAAGCTTTTGTCGACCCTGATCATACCCACCAGCGGGAGGGCAAAGGTCTGCGACTATGAAATCATCAAGCAGGACCGTCAGGTCAGGGCCTCCATCGGCCTGGCCACGGGAACGGAAAGGTCGTTCTATTTTCGGCTCTCCGGATGGCAAAACCTGTGGTTCTTCGGGGTGCTTCAGGGAATCAGCCACCAAGAACTCAGGCGGCAAATCGAGACCTTGATGAAGTCGGTGGATCTTTATTCGGAGAAGGATAAGCAGTTCATGCAATATTCCCTGGGCGAGAAAAGGAAGCTGGATCTGGTGCGCTGTCTTTTGACCGATCCGCCGGTATTTTTCCTGGACGAGCCCACCACCTCCGTTGATCCTTATTCGGCCATCAAGATCAGGGAGACCGTCCGGCAGCTCAAAGAAAGGGGCAAGACCATACTCCTGGTCACTCACAACCTGGATGAGGCGGAAAAGCTGTGCGATCGGGTGGGGATAATGGACAGGGGAAAGCTGGTGAAAGAGGGTTCCCTCAGCTTCCTGAAAAGGGAGGCCAAGACCAAGAGGGTGACCATAAGATTGGAGGAGATTCCTTCACGGGAGCTGTTAGACAAACTAGATCCGTTCGGAGAGGTCAAAGGTGAAAAGGAAAGCCAGGAGATAGAGATCTTCCTGTCCGATGGCCAAAGACTTTCCCAGCTAATCGATTTGGTCAGGTCTCAGGGCATAGGAATGGAGTCGATAACCACGCACGAACCGAGCCTGGAGCAGATCTTCTTGAAATATACGCGAAACCAGGAGTCTGAAGAATCTCAAACACCATGACCAGACCGGCAGCCTTCATATACCGCGGCGTGATAACCATGTTTTCCTACAGGACCGCCCTGGTCCTGCAGATTCTTTCCATGTTCATCACCACCGCCTCTTTCTATTTTCTGGCCAAGCTGGTCGGATTTCAGGCGGACAATCCCTATCTGGCTCAATATGGCGGCAACTACATGGTGTTTCTGATAATCGGGATAATCTTCCAGAGCTTCGTCACCGTTTCCCAGAGTTCCTTTTCCCAGAGCATAAGGAATGAGCAGTACATGGGAACTCTGGAGTCGCTGCTTTTGTCCAAGACGCCCCTTCACAAGATACTCTCCTACTCGTCGCTGTGGACTTTTTTGTTTACCGCCGTCAACACCGCGGTGATTCTGGCCATAGCCATAATCGTCTTCAAGGTGGAGTTGAACGCCGACTACCTGGCTTCCGGCATAATCCTGATTTTATCCATAATCAGCCTGGCTGGAATCGGGATGATCTCTGCGGGTGTCATTATGGTGACTAAGCAGGGCGATCCGGTTAGCTGGTTTGTTTCCATCATCTCGGCCTTCCTGTCGGGAGTCTATTACCCCATCGAGGTTCTGCCCAAATTCCTGAAGAGCCTGGCTCTGATCTTGCCCAACACGCATGCTTTGATTGCTCTGAGGCAGGCGCTGATCAACGACTACTCTCTGTGGCAGGTTAAGGATCAGGTATTCATACTCCTGATCTTCTCTCTTGTTACCGTCCCCCTGGGCATCGTTGCTTTCAAGAAGGGATTCGACCGCGCCAGAAAAGAGGGGACCCTATCCTACTACTAGAAAGGAGGTGAGGCGGTATGCGCTGGCTGCACAAAGCCGATCCGGTTGGCCTTTTCACCGCGGATGGAGTGTCGTTTTGTACGCTCTATTTCCCCTGCGCCTGTTACTGTGCCCCCAAGCTGGAGAAGTTGATGATCTGGGGCGAGTAGTCCGGCGCGGACGGTGGCGGGTCGCAGAATGGGCTTATTTGGAAACAGCCGAAAAATTCTGGAGCCAAAGCGGGGAGGAAACTCGCAAGAACGGTCAAAGCTCCCGATTGAGTCATTCCATAGATTCAGGTTGCCGCCAACGCTCGACAGGGTCAGAAGAGAAAGGATCGTCAAGCGAAGCTGGATGCGTCCTTCCCGCTTTGCAAGACGGGATAGATCCTTAGTGGGAAAGGAGGTGAGATGGCATGCGTTGGCTCTACCGACCTGACCGCCCCCACATCTTCTCCGGCGGTGCGGGGCACTGCGAGGAGTACGAGGGACCTTGTGACTGCTACTGCCCCCCCAAGCTGGTGAAGTTGATGATCTGGGGTGAGCCTATCCCTTGGCCGTAAGGGACGGTGAATCGTGAAAAAGCCATGGCTGAGCAGTTCAAAGTGGGAGGGCTAGAAGAAGCGAGGGTATTATGAAGCAGTCAAGATTCAATCTTCTGGTGGACCAAACCGACCGGCACGCGTTGGTCTTTAACTCGTTCTCAAGGGGTTTCGTCGAGCTGGAAAGGAACATCTACGAAAAGCTGGTGGCCGGGACGCTGAATCCCCAGGACGAGGTGACCCGGGAGCTCCAGCGAGGATACTTCATCCTGGACGACGACGTCGACGAACTGAAGGTCCTGGAAGCTCGCAACCGCGTCGAGAGGTATAAAGGCTTCAGGCTGGGCCTCATAGTCCTTCCCACTTTGAACTGCAATTTCCGCTGCCAGTATTGCTTCGAGGAGAAAAGGAGCGTCTTCATGCCTCCGGAGATAGAGGAGGCCGTGGTCAAGTTCATCCAGGGCAGAGCCGGACAGATAAAGCAGCTGAAAATCAGCTGGTTCGGGGGAGAGCCCCTGTTGGCCCCCAAGATCATCGACAGGCTGGCAAAAAGGATCATCGATTTGTGTGAGAAGCACGGGGTGGAATATCACTCGGACATGACCACCAACGGGTATCTTCTCAACCGGAAGACCATCGACTGGCTCAAGGAGATCAAGGTCAAGAAGATCCAGATCACCTTGGACGGCGACAGGGAGACCCACGACCAGAGGCGGAGGCTGAAAAACGGCAAGCCCACCTTCGACGTTATCCTGGACAACATAAAGATGGCCGCCGGACATTTCAGCCTGCCCATCAGGCTGAACATCGACAGGAATAATGCTCTGAAGGCCCGGAACCTTTTACCTGTCCTGGCCAGACACGGTCTTCAGGATAAGGTCTACGTGTATTA